>NZ_JAPTGA010000009.1:0-243834 GCF_026891895.1 Peribacillus sp. AS_2 | reverse complement strand
TGCTTTTTTGATAGTGTGTGCTCACTTAAAATTTAACGTTGGCGCTTTGTTTTGTTCAGTTTTCAAAGAGCAATTTGTTGTAGTTTTTTTCAACTAATTCATTGTAACATAACGTTGAATAGTTGTCAACTTCTACGAAGTATTTCTTTTTTTAAATCGCTCATTAATTAGGCGACTTCATTATCATACTGCTATTTTTCTTTAGTGTCAACATTTAATCCGTAAAACTCTAATAACACTTTCCTCTTGAAACCATCTTGTTAATGAATACAAAAAAACACCCTACGTGTTTCATCTTTAAATTAATCAACTGGGACGCACTAAAATAATCGATGGATCATTCAATATGAATATAAAAGTTCGTACGAACAGACTATTGAGAGACATCACCAATTAACAACAGTTCCTAAATCATAACCACTAGGGGTAATAGGCTCATTCGTCCTAAGTATCCCCTCGTTCTTAATGACGATGGCAGCTTTATTGTACTCAATAGGATAGATCGATGTAGGTTTCTGTTTTACAGAAGCCTTTTCTTGCAACCAATCTTCTATATCTGCTGCTGGTAAAACAGCTAACAAATTAAGTTTTTTATTATACTTTTTAAAAATGGCAAGAAGTTGTTTTTCTTCATTTTTCAGTCACTTCTGTTGTGGGCAATTTTGTCTTCCGAATAAATAAGTTCAGCTTCAGGAGAAGTATGCATTGCGTCATCTTGAAACATATGTCTTTGTTGTTTCTTATTACGTTCAAGATGCTTATAATAGGAGTGCTTCGCTATTTGACAAAGCCAAACTGACATTTTACATTCACCATTATATCTATCAATGGATTTTACAGCTTGATAGAAGGTTTCTTGTGTTAGTTCTTCTGATAAATCTGAATTGTGACAAAGACACATTAGATATTTAAAAACTTCTTCAGCATAATTGCTATAAATTTTAAATTTCATCTAGTTCTCCCAAGCCTTTTCCTCCTTTCGTCTATATATCCGATTCAAGTCAATTTTGTTACAAAAAATATTTTTTTTATTGGCAACAGAAAACCGCCAAACAAAATGGCGGCTAAAGCATTTAATTCAACATAACTAACCTCCCCGTTACTTTAATTGGAATGTTTCACAATATGTTCTCTTATACAAACAATAATCTTTTTAATGTTTGTTTCCTTTAGCCTCTATTTGCACGTGTGAAATGAACAAAGCAGCATAAGACATATGAATATTTCAACTGATTACATTCCTTGCAAAAACAAGAATAAGAAGAGGGGCAGGACACAAACTATGCTATAAAGGAGTGTGTATATCATGGATGAAAAGGGTTTAAAACAGAACGCTAGTAATACTTTACGTACGAATAAAAAGAAAACTTTAGAAATAATAGCAAGTGTTGATGAGTTGAAAAAAGAGCATGAACCAGAGTATGTCTTTTTATATTGGGATGAATTGAGATAAGTATCTTAAGAAGAGAAATTGAAATGGATATTGGATAGAATAATACCAAAATAAAGAAATTCTCCTTATTGAGAATTTCTTTCAATCCAGTAGGATATTCAAGTAATGTACCCGTTAGTTGAACAAGATTTTGACAAGTGTATACGTCTTATCTTTCAAACTTCTTTTTAAAAACAAAGAAAATCAATAAACAAATGACCAAATATATTAATGCTTGAACAGTTGAATTTTCACTAAGAAAATTGTGAATGCCATTGGCACGAAGTATGGAACGAATAACAACGGAAAGAATTGCAGCGATAAATATAGAAATAAAGACTCTTTGACCATGAAATTTCACTCACTTTTGGTATTTAATCTTAAATGTTTTAAAACATAGATCGTAAAAGGTATTCAAATTCCTCCACCTAAATGACCAATACACAACCCAATCATCTATTCCAGTTCCATAAGTTTTTGATATTAAAGTATTTAACGCTTTTATTACCTCTTTTTTATCCTTAATCGATGTTTTCTCTAATTGACTTAACACTGGACATTCTTTAGGTTGTGCGTACCCTTGAATTGAATAAAAAAAACAACATCGGAATGGTAACAATCAATATATATATAGCCTTTTCATAAAACTCAACTCAAAATTTATCTTTCCTAATTTTAAGAAAAATAGTCCAGTATTTGAGGTTTAATAGCTCAATTGTTATTCAACTAATCTGCCCCGATAGTCATAATGAACGAAAACGGCTCCCATCGCTTAACGTAGATTGCACTTGGTCATAATGTTACTACCAAAAATAAAAAACCAAGTGTAGAGCTACACACGAAAAGGAGCCTATATTATGAAGGATGTTCAAAAATTTGTTGGTTTAGACGTATCTAAAGATTCAATTGCTGTTGCGATTGCTGATTCTGGTCGTGGTGAACCTAGATTTCATGGAACTATTCAAAATAAACCAGAGGATATTCGCAAATTGATGAAAAAGTTAGGGAAGCCTGAAAGCCTATTAGTATGTTATGAAGCAGGATCTTCTGGGTATGGAATTTATCGATTTCTTCTATCTATGGACATTGATTGTATGGTTGTCGCACCCTCCCTTATTCCAAAGCGATCGGGCGATCGTGTGAAAACAGATAAAAGAGATTCTATTAGATTAGCTCAGCTACTTCGCGCTGGAGAGCTTACTTCTGTATGGGTTCCAGATGAAGATCATGAAGCATTGAGAGACTTAATTCGTGCTCGTCATGATGCTCGTGAGGATTTACAAAGTTCTCGCCAGAGACTTGTTCACTTCTTACTTCGCCATGGAATACGTCCTCCGCAAGGAGTTAGAAATTGGTCCGTAAAACATCGTGAATGGTTAAAACGATTAACATTTGAAAGAGCTTCTCAACGTATTGTTTTTCAAGAATATCTTCATGCAATCAATGAAGTTGAAGATCGTATGAAACGAATCGAAGCTCAGATCCATGAAGAAGCCCTTCAAAGTGAACATGCTCCGGTAATTCAAGCTCTTCAAACATTAAGAGGAGTCGCAGAAGTCACAGCTGTTACTTTGGTAGCTGAAATTGGACAGTTTTCTCGCTTTTCAAACCCAAGACATCTGATGTCCTATGCTGGACTTGTTCCAAAGGAATACTCGAGTGGGTCTAGTCGTTGGCAAGGTTCCATTACGAAAACCGGAAACTCCCAAATTCGTCGTTCCATAGTAGAAGTTTGTTGGTCTTATCGCCATCGACCATCTCTTAAAGGCGAATTGCTTAAACGTCAAGAAGGTCAAGATCCAGAGGCAAAACGGATTGCTTGGAAAGCTCAACACCGTCTTCATATGAAATATCATCGCATCTCTGCTAAAGGAAAAGGTGGAAAAGTAGCTGTTGTTGCAGTAGCCAGAGAATTACTTGGTTTTATTTGGGCTATCGGTTGTGCCATTGAGGATAAGCAAGTAAGTGTATCGAATGTTGCTTAAGTAGATCGAAAGTAAGATTATGTAATAAATGATTTTTTCGAATCATAATTTTGTGAGTTAGAATTGAAGATTTGGCTCGAAGGCAAACCCCCGGGAAGGAGAACCCTCATGTGCAACTATGCACTAGGTCTAGGGACTGAACGTGCGCCGTTAGTCCGAGGCAGCTCCGTGACGGATGGAGTGAAATGTGGTAACCAACCCACGCATATCAGTTTGTATACCACCGTCAACGTTTTTGCCTTCGTGCCAAGTTTTTAAGGTTATCCTTGTTCAACTTTTAGAATTGTATCCATTTCGATTTAGCTTATCAAGGGAAAGTACGCCCTTGACAAGCTAAATCCGAAAGGATATTTGGTTTATAAGTTGAACAAGGAACAACTCTATTCATAGCTGAATGAAGCACCATTTAAAAACATTTGGGTGTGGTGGGTTGACAGTTTCGTTCATATCAGTTGCATAAAGAAAAAGCCACCTTAAAGACAGCTCCGAACTTCAACTATAGCACCCGTTAGTGAACATTAATCCTTAGTAAAACTTCAATGCTTTATTCTTTCTTTTTCCAAGACATTAAATCAGAAAATGCCAATCCGAATGATACACCCAAAGGAATACCTAAATCCCAAACATCCATTTCCGAACGTCTAAAAAAATAAGAAAGAAGATAGTTCAAAGCACTTAAAGAAATAAACCAAATAATAAACGTAAAAAACCTTTTTCTTATTTGAATCCAATTTAACTTCCTTGTATTCGCAATAACTAAAAAGAGGGAGAACAAACAATATAGAAGAAGATAAATTACATATCCTATAATAAATTTAAGAGATAGCGAAGTATCAATATCCTTATATATTATAAATATCGTAAGTATGGTTCCTGCCAAAAATACAATAAACAAAATTAAGTTTAACGAAATAAATTTCTTCATCTTTTACCCATTACCTTACAAGTTAATTTTCCGAATAAAGTATCCCTATTTAAAGAGATAATTAGGATTATCGATTAGGGTAATACCAGTACCTTCATATCTGACAAATAAACTTTCGCCGTCCCACTCTTTATCAACAAGCATAACTCTTCTTAATCCCCTTTCATCTAATTGTTTATCCTCTTCTTTTGTAATAAGGGCTGTAAAATAATACTTTAAAAGAATATTGAAGATTTTTTCTTCATCAGGAGAATCTTTTTTCAGTTCTTTTATTATTTCTTTGAAATAAATATTTTTACATACTACGTGTTCTTTTATATATGAATTTTTCTCTTTTATTAAATATTTTTCTAGTGCAGAGGGTGAGATATATTTATGAACTCCTATGCTATTCCAATTTAAGTCAATTTCGAAAATTTCATTTGCAGAAGACTTTAAGCATCTAAATACAAAGCCTTGGATAAAGTTTGTGTTATTTTCAAAAGTATAAACTGATTCCGAATCCATCAATTTGATTGCTTGGTAATCTTTTATTAACCACTCTGTTGCCCTTCTATAAACTTGTCTCTCCAATGTAGTTATTTTTTTATCCATTACTAACCCCCGAGATTTGATAAAAATAGAAAATGAATTTTTATTTACTCCAATTATAAATATGAAATTATCATTTTACATATAAAGAAGTTGTTTAGTAATAGAATCCCCCCGTTTTCAACTAAACTTCCCCGATAGTTTCATAAAGAATAGCTGCCTTAAAGACAGCTTCGATCTTCAGCTAACACCTGTTAGTGGAATAAGAAAAATAAGTTTAATGCCAATAAATGTTGTCGTTATTTTTGCAAACAAGATAAATTCCTTTTTTATCCTTTTTTGACAAAGAAATGGCCAACTGTTTTATTTTTAAATAATCCGTTTTATCAACTAAACTTAAATCTGGGGAGTTTCGATAACCACGTTGACCAAGATATTCCGATGTTGTAATGATTGTATAGTGGTCTCCTTCGGGTTGTTCTGGAATTTCCTCAAAGCTTTTTATAATCTGTCCATTCTTAATGAATACCCTTTTCTCATACAAAGATATAGCTTTATAGCCCATTGGAATTTTCCTATGTACCTCTTTATCCCTAACAAGTTCAGAGTCCGTAAGATATTGTGAATATGAATAAGAGAAGCCATTTGCACTAATAAAATATTTATCATTACATTCAATGTTTAATGGATTATTGCCATTATCCTTAGGATAATCATAATCAACTGCTGGTAAAGTGTCGCTATAAATAACTTTTGGAGCTCCTACCCATTCACCGACATTCTCATAAACTATAGATGAAAGTTTTTTTATTTGATCTAAAGTCATAGAATTTTCCTTTCTTATTAATGAAATGGACAATTCATTAATCCAATGATTTATACTGGTTAAGATTTTATTATATGCTTCTTTACAATCATATCCTTTTTCTCTATATTCATAATATTTATCCTTTAAATTGGCTTTTACAATATCTAAATCCATATATTTTTCCTCCCAATAGCATAAAAGGGTTGCCGCCGTAACCACTTCTTCAACTCTTGCACCCTTTACTTTAAGTACAATTCTTCACAAACCGGGTTTTTCTTTGTTTTAAGGTCCAAATGACAATCGCGGAAGCATAGTCCATAAGGAGAACAATAACTATAAGATGGTTAGTCCCGCCAGTAAAGGAGCTGACGCCCTTTCTTTCCATAACATATGAAACTGCAAATAAGCCTATCATAATAACAGGGAATAAAGGAACTCCCCCATTCACGATATGATAAACCTGTATTCCAATGATTATAGTCCTGCTAGGATATTAAGGAAATGTGATTTTTTCAAAATCCTCACCCTTTCTAATTTCAATCAAATTATACATTAATACTCCATATTACCCCATCTTCACTGTTTATCATTTTTTTATTCTTCTTCAACTAAACTGCTCCGTTAGTTCCATAAGAAATAGCTGCCTTACAGCTCCCTTCAGCTAGCGCACCCGTTAGCCATACATGAAGCGCAAAAATCAGCGCTTCACCACAGAGAATGAAAATGGTTAAGAACGGTCAATACTGATTCTACGGCTGGGAGAGGAAGATCGATGAACTATGGTGCGTTAGAGCCCATCCGTTAGTCTGACTCCAACGACCAAGGTGCACCACTGACTGTCGCTCCCTTACGGGAAGCACACTTGGTAGATTAATCCTATTCTGGTTTTTGCACCAGCCCCCAATTGTATTGAGAGCCGTAGAAAGGATGTTTTCAATGGAGGTAGTCATTGAAAGAGTATGTGGTATGGATGTCCATAAGGGCAATATTACCTCATGTATTATGACACCAGAAGGAAAGGAGACGTTTTCAACAAAAACTGTTTTTCTAATACAGTTAGTGGATTGGATTAAACAGAATAACTGTACTCATGTTGCCATGGAGAGTACCAGTGTATATTGGAAACCTATTGTTAATTTATTAGAAGCTGAAGAGATTGAGTTTTTAGTTGTGAATGCTCAACATATGAAAGCAGTGCCAGGGCGTAAAACAGATGTTAAAGATGCAGAATGGTTTGCCAAACCTTCTTCGTCATGGACTTCTAAAAGCTAGTTACATTCCAGATCGAAATCAACGGGAACTACGTGAACTAGTTCGGTACCGTAGAAGTATCATTGAAGAACGTGCTAGACAACATAATCGAATCCAAAAAGTGTTAGAGGGCGCAAATATTAAGCTAAGCTCTGTCGTTTCAGACGTTATGGGTGTTTCGGCTCGAGACATGCTTAACGCAATTGCTGAAGGTGAAGAGGATCCTGAAAAACTAGCAAACTTTGCTCGACGCACAATGAAAAAGAAGAAAGATGAACTAGAACTCGCCCTTAAAGGTTATATCAATTCGCATCAACGCCTCATGTTAAAAACCATTTTAAAGCATATTGATTTTTTAACAGAACAAATCGAGATGCTCGACCAAGAGGTCGAGGAAAGAGTAAGCTCATATCAAGAAGATGTGGAACGATTAGACTCTATTCCTGGTATAGCTACAAGAATGGCTGAGCAAATTTTATCTGAAATTGGGACTGATATTAAGAAACAGTTTCCAAGTGCTGCTCATATGTGTTCTTGGGCAGGACTAGTTCCTGGGCATAACGAAAGTGCGGGGAAAAGAAAATCGGCTAAAACAAAAAAAGGAAACAAGTATTTGAGATCAGCATTAACAGAAGCAGCTCATTCTGTAAGAGGATCTAAAAACTATCTCGGAGCACTGTATAGGCGTACAGCATCTCGAAAAGGTAAGAAACGAGCAGGAATAGTAGTCGCTCATGCCATGTTACGTATCTCCTATTATCTCTTAACTCGAAAAGAAATGTATGTAGACTTAGGCGAAGACTACTTTGATAAACAGAGACAACAATCAATTTTCCGGCATTCTCTAAGAAGACTTGAAAGTTTAGGATACACAGTTACATTACAAGAACCTGAAGCATCTTAATCCAATCCACTTACCTACAATAAATCAGTAAATTAGGCGCTCTCCCCTTTTAAAAAAAACAATGAGCTGCGTCTTCTTAAGTATTGCCTTTTCCCCTAAATTCCAGAAGTCTATTTTCATGGTAGTTCCGTAAGAAAAAGGTTGCCGCAGCAACCTATTATGTTCGTCTGTTGGTTCAAGCCGTTTAACTGGAACATGGTGAATAGTGTTTACCTTATTAGAAGGAATATACGGTCCACCGGCTACATAGCCGGTGGCGTTTTCATTATGTAAAACAATTAGTTTTTTCCAATGCCGAATACTGTACCTTCCTTAAAAATCAAATGACAGTTCAGGCATGAATTGATTCATATGTTTTTGGATTTCGTTATATTTGTCAGACTGATCACTCAAGGCATTCATTGGAATGATCTCATATGGCCGGTTTACCCAGGTTGGCAGGAATTTAGGATTTTGCAGTTCGATTTTCACATCATCCCCGGTTTGGATTTTCCTTACGCCAATTTGCATAATACCGCCGATGTCTTTGTAATCCCCCTGCTGGCCGGATAGGAAATTCCCAAGCGAATAAGCAACAAATGCCCGTTCGCCGTTTGGTTTTGTAAGCCATGAAACAGGCTGCAAAACGTGTGGGTGGTGGCCAATAATAATATCAGCACCTGCATTAACTGTCTTTTGAGCAAGCAGCTTTTGTTCATCATTAGGCAACCGTTCATACTCTTTGCCGAAGTGCAGACTGACCACAACGACATCTGAAACTTTCTCTGCTTCTTTAACTTCAGTCTGGATTCTCGTGGTATCAATTAAATTCACAAGATGGGGCTTCCCCGCAGGAACAGGAATCCCGTTCGTTCCATACGTATAGCTGAGAAACGAAAAGGTAATATCGTTTCTTTTTAATATTCGAATGATCTTCTGGTCTTCAGGAGATTGATAAGCTCCTATATATGGCATCCCAATACTGTTCCAGTGGTCAAGCGCATTCAAAATGGCCTTTTCTCCTCGGTCAAGTGTATGGTTATTGGCGACTGTCACGAGATCAACCCCGTTTGCCTTTAGAGCATCGCCCACCTCTACTGGTGAATTAAAGGAAGGATATGAGGAAAGCCCCATTTCTTTCCCGCCAATCATCGTTTCCTGATTGGCCACCGTAATATCCGTTTTCCCTAGATAGGGCTTCACAAATCGGAACATCGGATTAAAGTCATACGTGCCGTTTGACTTGCGAGCGGGTATATACACCCTATCGTGAATTAAAATATCTCCTACAGCGCCTATGGTTGCTGAAGTTACTTTTTGTTTCGGAACAGGTGTAAGAGCTTGAGATGAAGCGTTGTCGGGTTTAAGTTTCTTTTTATTTTCTGCCTTTGTTTCCGAGACTTTTGGTTCCTCTTGAAATTGACCTTTTACAAATGGTGCAAGAATCCATAACAAACACATAAATGTAGCTAGAAACACTAGTATTCTTTTCATGACAAATGCTACCTCCTACTATTATAGTAGGGTGTTTTTAGGAAATAACAACAAAAATATCTATTTGATATTTAAAATGAACACATCATTCGTTTGAAACAGAGTACGAAATAATAAAAGTTAGACATATCGTGTGTTGCTATATCAGATGTGCTTGCTATCTCCGGCTATTCCATCATATTTATCCATTTTCCCGTTATTAGTTCAAGCTCTACTTTCTTTTACAGGGACAGCCATTGATATACCCTTTCTAGCTAAACTAATAAATTCAGCCACTCTATTTTTCCATAAATCATGTCGGAAGTTAGGGTTAAACGATAGAAATATCCCCCTATTTTTTGCAAATTCAATTGCCTTTAAATAAGTTGTTTTAAAAGGGTTTTCAGAAATGCAGTTGCAGATCTAAAGTGAATGATCTTTGCACCGATGCGATGTGCCTTTTATCACAAAAACCACCACAACTTATATGGAGGTTGTGATAGTTTTAATTAATTTTAGAATTAGTGCGAAAATTTATAAATAAATGAAAAGCAATTAGAGCTTATTTTCACTGGGGATTAGTAGGTTCTGAGTAAAACTCAACAAGATCCCCTCTTGCTAATATTTGATAATATTCGATAGGTCTTTCGAAAGAATCATAAGTGGTGCCTTCTATTGAAAGGCAAGGGTTTTCATTTCCTATTTTGAGTAATTTACTTTCAATCGGATCCGACAAAGATATTCGCATATACTGTTTTTGCTTTGCCAATTTTAATCCGTAAAATTCATCTAATACATTGTACAAGGATACCTTGGTAGATATATACTCTTCTATTTGTGAGCAAAATTTGTGCGGTATTTGACTTAATTCTATAGCAACAGGGATATTATCAACGATTCTTAATCTTTTTAAAGAAAAAATCTCTTCCCCCGTAGAGATATTTAATTTACTAGCCAGAAATTCATCTGCTGTCTCTATTTTTGCAAATATTGTCTCGGTAGAGGGCTTTAAACCTTTATCTTCCATCCCTTTTGTAAAACTATTTACAGTAATAAAGTTCCATTGAATTTTACGATTCGAAATGAACGTACCTACCCCCACTCTTCGTTCAACAAACCCTTCTCTTTCCAAGGTAGAAAGCGCGTGTCGAGCTGTCATTCTACTTATTTTGAACTTTTCAGCTAACACTCGCTCTGAAGGTATCTTGTCACCATACTTAAGGTTCCCAGTTTTAATTTCCTCTATAAACATTGTTTTTAGTTTTTGATAATAAGGAATTCCATCAATTTCTTTTTCCATATTCTACATCATCCTTAATTTATTTCGATTTATACACGCACACTTCATAACAATTTAATGTGTACCTTTTAATATGTTATAAAATCATATTTTCTTGTTATACATAAATTTATTAACTTTTATAATAAGGATTCAATAATTTCAATCAATAACCCTTCAAAATGAATAATAAAACTCTGTTTGGAACGTTAGATTTGTGTAAACAATCTATTGATTTTACGTATAAAATACAATAAGAGGCGGACTCAAGTATAAAAGTTCCCGCCCCTTATAGTTTAAATGCCCATTTAAAAGATCATACCAAGTCTTTGGAAAGGTTAGGTTTTTTACTTAATCCATATCCAAATGCACCATAACTTTCACAGTTTTTTGCGGCTGCTATTGCTGCCTTGTTCAATGCTTCAGTGACATTATGATGTTGGTGATAATGTACCAAAAACATGGAAATGAAGGAATCACCTGCTCCCAGGGTGTCTATTACTTTAGCTTCCACAATAGGTTGCTTATACACTTGGTCATCTACCAAAAATAAAGCACCTTTTTCTCCTCTTGTAACTCCAATGATTTTAGTTCCTAAATTTTTTGCGTAATGCATTAATTCAATACACTGTGAGTCGTTTAATTCACTTCCTGAAAAAAAACCATAATCAAGATACGGGCAAACCTCTTTAAGATATGTTTCTTCATGTCGTGAAGAAAAATCAAAAGAAATGGATATTTTTTTCGATAGCTTATGTAAATCTTGTTCTATATGGCTATACAAGCTTGTATGCATAAGATCATGAGTTGAAACATAGTTAAGATCGTTTTCATCAAAATTTAATTTTATTAGGCCTTGTACCCCTCCATTATTTGATCCGACAAACGTGCGATCGTTATTTTCGTTAAGAGAGATAACCGATTCCCCATTTGGTCCATATGCTTTTCTAATCCTAGAGATATCAACACCTTCAGCTTTCAAGCTGTTTACAATATGCTCAGCCGCTAAATCGTTTCCGATAACTCCAATATATGAGCTTTGTTCCACCCCATACCTTTTACATAAAACAGCTATATTTAGAGCGTTTCCGCCTGGATAAATTTCACCACGGTCTTGATAATAATCAACTACATTGTCCCCTACCCCTACGATCTTCATTTCCCTTCACCTCAACATCTACATTTCATCTAATAAGTAAGTAATTCCAATGAAAGTGAAGAATCTATTATTTAATTTAAAGTTATCTTACTTTTCCTAACTCTATAATCAATCTAAAAGACCCTTTTATCTTCAAGTTTATTTTCAGTATCAAACGGCATTTCTTGATATAGTACTCAAAAATTTTCTGATGCGTTCATTTCCATTCGTAGAGTGAAAGAACCTTTCTGGTGGAGCATCTTGAACAATTACTCCCTGATCAATAAATATGACACGGTCACCTACTTCACGAGCAAAGCCCATTTCATGTGTGACTACTGCCATTGTCATGCCCTCCAATGCTAATTCCTTCATTACTATAAGAACTTCACCCACTAATTCAGGATCTAGAGCGGAAGTTGGTTCATCAAAAAGCAACATTTTAGGCTTCATTGCCAACGCTCTAGCAATGGCAATTCGTTGTTGCTGCCCACCGGAAAGAGAATGTGGAAACTGGTCGCGTTTATCTAGCAAGCCGACTTTCTTTAATAGATATTCTGCCTCCTGAATCGCTTTCTCTTTTTTGATTTTTCTTACATGGATAGGCCCTTCAATAATGTTCTCAAGTACAGTTTTGTGTGCGAATAAATGAAAACCTTGAAATACCATTCCAATTTCAGCTCGAGATTTACTTAATTCCTTTTCATTTCGTGAAATAGGCTTTCCATTTATGTCTTTATAGAGAATGGACTCACCTTCTAGCTTAATATCTCCTTCGGTTGGATACTCAAGAGCATTCATCATTCTCAAAAGCGTACTCTTTCCACTGCCACTCGGTCCAACGATAACGACTACTTCACCTTTTCTTACTGATAGGTCAATCCCATTAATAACCTGCTTTTCATTAAAGGATTTTTTAAGATTGGTTAATTGTAACATTATTTTTATTACCTCGCTTTTCTAGATAATCTACAAGAATGGCAAGTGGATAATGTAAAACCCAATAAATGATCGCAATCATCGTGAATATCTGTATGTTTTGATATGTTGATGAGGCTAACAAATTTCCTTCATGCATTAACTCTGTCACAGTAATGACTGCTGCTAATGAAGAGTTTTTAATCAATACAATAGCTGAATTTCCGATGGCAGGAATAACATTTCGAATGGCTTGGGGGAGGACAATCCTACGCATCGAAAGAGAGTAATTCATTCCAATTGCCTTTGCTGCTTCCATTTGCCCCTTAGGAATTGATTTAATACCTGCTCGAAATGTTTCAGCTAAGTAGGCGCTTTCATTAATAGATAGTGCCACAATAGCCGCTTGGAAAGCACTTAATGAAAGCCCCAAATCCGGGAAAACAAAGTAAACATACATCATTTGTACTAAGAGGGGCGTTCCTCTTACTATGCTGATATAAATACCACATACTTTATTTATAAATTTATTAGGTGTTATTTTACCAAGAGCAACTGCTAGACCAATAATAAGAGAGAGAATCAAGGATATTACGGTTAATTCAATAGTAATAATGGTACCTTCTAGAAATCTGGGTGCAAATTCTTTAGCATTTGAGAAAAAATCGTTCATCTAAAGTCCCCTCCCTCTTCATTAATTATAGTCCCACTCCACACCCCATTTTTTATAAATATCTTTAAGGGTGCCATCTTCTTTCATTTCTTGAATGGCTTTATTGAATTTTTTTAATAGTTCAGGGTGATCTTTTGATACACCTATTCCAACTTCCCCAGTGAGAGAAGGAACATATCCCTCAACAATTCGATACTTCATATCAGGATTCTTAGCTTTAAAATAACTAAAGGTAGGGGCATCTGCCAACGCTGCATCTATACGATTTGTTTGAATATCTTTTAGCAGATCGGATAGCGTTTGGTAAGTCTTTACTTCTATATTTAATGATTTATTTTCTTTTTCTAGCATGTCTTTGAATGAGGTGCCCATTTGAACACCGATTACTTTACCCTTTAAGTCTTTAAGAGATTTAGTTTTTGTGTCACCTTCCGGTACAATAAGGCCTTCACCAAAACCAAAAACAGGATCTGTAAAGCTAATTTGTTTTTTTCTTACGTCAGTAATATACATAGCATCAGCAATAACATCTGCCTTACCTGATTTCAATGAAGGAATAAGCGAATTCCATTCTCCGGTTGATATCTGTACTTTCACATCTGATCTCTTAGCTAGTTCATTAACGATTTCAATAATAAAACCTTCAATTTCATTAGTTTTTGGATTTGTAGCATTAAATGGATATCCTCCAGCTGTAGTTATTACTTTAATTTCCTTATTCTTTGTTGAAGCTTCTCCACTTGTTGATGTGTTTTTGCCACATCCCACTACCCCAATAAGTAAAATGAGAGTCACACAAGCTATAAAAATTCTTTTCATTAAAAGCTCCCCCTATATTAAAGATTTTCCTACATTTTGACTTCATATGACCTGAAATCAATATTGTTAGATAATATTGAAAATTCAAGAAATAATAAAGATAGGCCTATCATACCACAGAAAAAACAAAATGGTATATACCAAATGAAATTTTATCTAGCCTACCACTTCAGCTTAAACTTCCCAAACGTTTTCTTGGTTGGTAATGATAAAATAACAGCTCCTGGATCAATACTCTTTACTGCATGTGTTACTTCCATCCACTCCAATTCAATAATCAAACATAGCAATACCGTTTTTTTCTTTTCACTGTATACACTTATGTCCTTCCATGAATTCACTTCTCTGTTTAACTTTGCTGTCAACAATGAAGCTAGTTCTTCCCCCTCGTTTGTAATAATAATTATCACATTTTTCTCTGCGATATTTAGAATGGCATCATATGTTTTAGTCCCCACGAAAAATGATAGGATTGTATACATAGCTAACTGAATATCGAAAATCAGAGCGGAGATCGTTACAATGGAAGCGCTAAAAATTAATCCAGATTTCCCTATAGAAAAATTCGTGTATTTCGCTATAACACGGGAAAGTATATCTAGCCCTCCCACTGACCCTCCCAGACGAAGAATAATGGCTAACTCCACTCCCCGAAATAATCGCTCCGTAAATACAACACAATAATATATCTTTAGTCCATATTAAGCGGACTGGAATCCAGTCTAAAAAAAGAGAGGATACTATGACCGAAAATACAGTATAAATTATAAATTTTTTACCAACATGAATATAGCCTAAAAACAGTAATGGGATATTATAAACAAAATATTGTATTCCCATTGGCCATTCAAATAGATGATAAAAAATTGCACAAACTCCGCCTAGTCCTCCTGCTAATAAACTGGAAGGAGTTAGCAGGCAATTGGTTCCGAATGCAAAAAGGAAACAACCTAATGTAATACCTGATAGTTCATAAGTAATTTGATACTTACGAGCCACATTAAAACATCCTTTCAACTCTCTCACGGAGAACCTTCTGTTGACTTCCCATTATCTCTAACTTAATTATGATCCAGGTCTAATGAATGGATGTTAAAAGGAAAATTATTTTACCATCAATACTTTTCCAAAAACTTTCTTTCATCAGACACATCTATTCATACGCTTAAAATCTCAAATTCCCAGAAAAGTATTGACGTATGTAGTAATTAACTTGCTTGTTAATCACTACAACATGGCTTAGAAGCCTTACTTGAGGAGAATGATTACTACCTGTATCCTCCTCAAGTTTAACTATTTCTTAATATGCTACAGTACGATAATACCTTCTCTTATCTAATGAATGATTCCGTTTATCTTCAAGGTGAACGCTTACTCGTTGTAGTAAACTTCCTAAAACTAGCGGAGGGAAATATTGGCGGAATTCTGGACTAATTCCTTCAAGCACATAATCTTTTGTATCAAAAATCGTAAGCTTATCAGTATATTTCTCAGCAAATCGCTCGACTCTATCTGCTAAAGGTCTAGTTGCATCTTCCCCTTTTAACAAAATGATACTAGTGTCTCTTTCAACCAACTCAATCGTTCCGTGGAAGAATTCTGCTGCGTGGACGGATTTTGTACGAATCCATTGCATCTCTTCCAATACGCACATACTATATGCATAGGTTCGTCCCCAAGCTGTTCCCGATCCAATTAACATATGGTAATCTTCATCTTTATATTTAGTTGCGAATTCTTTAGCCTTTTCTTCCGCCTGTTCTTTTACTGAAATTAAATTTTCAGGCATTTTTTCTAACTCTGATACAAATTGTTCGTACTTCGCGAATTCCCCATTATTATGCATAAGCCTAAAGATAACCATATACATTTGAAGGTTTATTGAATCTGCAGCATAATCATTTTCCGCATAGTTAGCGATTGGATAGTCTACGATGTTGGCCAATGGCGTTCCCATTTCTCCTACTAAACCAATCGTAGTGGCTCCTCTTTCCTTACAATATTTTGCTGCTTCAACAGTTTCCTCTGTCGTGCCTGATAGAGAAGAGAGAATAACAACTGAGTTTTCATTAAATTGTTTATGGCTTTGTAACATAAACTCAGAAGCAATTTCGGCATAGGCAGGAATAGTTGATGTGGAATTCCATATATATTCAAATGGATACATAATAGCAATTGAACCACCGGATCCAATAAGGAAAAGATTCTTAAATTCTTTTTTTGAAACTTCATCCATCTTCTTCTCTATTCCTTCTCTTAATAAAACTGCTCCATTTGTTACTTTTAAATAGTTCTGGTGATTAAACTTTAGCATTTAGCACTCTCCCTTATAATTTGTAATGGATTAAGTAAACTTCCGAATGGTATATACCATTAAGTAGAAAAAACATAAATGGTATATACCATTTATGTTTTAAATTATAGCATGCAAATTTCTAAGTATCAATATAAAAATTATAAAATTCTGAATATTTAAAGCGGTCGGTGGTGAAGGTTTATCAATTATCTGCAATGTAAAAAAGGAATCATATTCCCTTGTCTTAATTTATCACCGAACTATCTATAAATAATAAAAGCCTGTATACAAATTAAGATATTGTTCTGCTTTTTAATACCCGCATGCACATCGTCCCTTTGTATTGGTTGCTTTTTACATTTTTCGAACCAATTTCCCGGAATCTTTTATTATCTTCAATTTCACTTTTCCAATCACCATTCTTCATGCTCCATCATATAATACCTCAAAGGAAAACCGGGGGTATCAACATGCAAGACAATCAACATGGATCGCAAATGACTGAGGTTGAAAAGTTTGATGAATGGGTAAAAAGTTTTTTTCTGGATCCGGAAACTTGTGCGTTGGATCATCAACTTTTTTCAATTGATATATACGAAAGTGACGATGAGTATATGGTGGAAGCGGTTTTGGAAGATCATGATGTAAAAGATATTAAAGTATGCCTAAGTGATAATGAGCTATCGATCATCGTTGACGATACTCATAAGCCATGTCTTGAAAAAAAAGAAGATAAGCTACCCACACAGAGAAAGATCCCTTTCCCTTTTTCGATTTGCTCACGAAGAATTACCGCTGAATTCTCGAATCCGATATTGGTGATTCGCATCCATAAGTTTTCCCCCGGAAAAACAGCTGAAGATATTAACATTGAGTAGTTCGTTCATAAAAATAAAAAGAATGGCCTAGGGACCACTTCCCCCTTAGCCATTCTTTTTTCTTGATTAACCAGCAAAATAAAAGGACGTCCGACTTCCTTTTTGTGTCGAAATGACTTGAAGCTGGGCATCGATTCTTTCTTTCAATTCCGGGACATGGGATATTATCCCGACCAATCTCCCGGTGCTTTGTATATCCATTAATGCTTCAATTGCATGATCAAGAGATTCAGGGTCGAGCGTACCGAAACCTTCATCGATGAACATCGTTTCAAGTGAAATTCCGCCAGCATTCTGCTGGACAACATCCGCAAGACCCAAGGCAAGTGCAAGGGAAGCCTTAAAGCTCTCTCCTCCCGAAAGGGTTTTGACATGCCTCTCTTGTCCTGTATATTGATCATACACAGATAACTCCAGACCGCTCTGGATATTCCTTCGTGTAGGATCAAGCTTTCGCAATAACTGATATCTTCCGCTTGTCATTTTCAGCAGCCTTGAATTGGCTTCTTTTAAGATATCATCTAAAAAGGCTGCCAGTACATAACGTTCAAAAGTTATTTTAAAGGAGTTTTGACCTTTGGAAATCTCAGACAGATGACCGACGATACTGTACCTTTCATCCAAACTTTTCTGTTCTTCCCTAATTTGCGCCAATTTCCTTTGGATTTCTTCGTTAGTCCGTTTTTCAGCCTGCAACTCATTCTGTTTTTGGCGTAACGACTCCAATTCTTCATCTATGAAATCGAATGTCTTTTTCAATCCTTCAAGATCCGGTTTGGTCACACCCTTTAATTTCATTTCCAAATCATGAAACAGACTTAAAACACTTTGCCAATTTTGATTATACTGCTGAACTTGGTCCTCCAAATTTCCAAGAGCTGCTTCCGATATTTTGGCTGCCGTATATTCTTTATAATTGGAAAAACCTTGATTGGTCATATCCGCAATTAACTTTTCCCGCTCCTCTTTCAATTCTGTATTTAAAACCTCGATATTTCCACTTAGGGATTCTGTTTTTGCACTGATGGCCGATTCTCTTTCCTTTACAAGTTGAAGGTTTTTTTGTGCATCTTCCAAGGCCGATTGTAAGCGTTTCTGTGCTTTTACAGCCATTAGATAAGCTGCATTATATTCTTCCTCTGTCCGTATTCCGTCAGGGAGGGAATCGGTTAATCCTGTTAGTTTTGTAGAGTTTTCAATATACCTGGTTTTCCCTTCGTCCTCTTTTCTCTCTAAAGAGATCAGATTTTCCTTTAGCTCGGATGCTTTCTCTTTTAAATCCAGCAACCTTTTTTCCAGATCATTGAATACAGACTTTTTCCGCATCAATTCTTTTAGCTGTTCTTGCAGCACTTTTCCTTTTTGTACAAACTGCATCAAATGCTCATTAATATCTTCATTCTTAAACTCCGGCATGTCATTTTGTAAGTCACTAAGCTTTTCTTGTGAAGACTCTAACAGTGCGTCATATTTGGATTTCGCTTGATAATATTCACTTTCTGCTTGGCTTTTTTGTTTTTCTGCCGTTTTCAGCTTGTTTTCTTGCTCTTTCAGTTCCGAATCCGTCGGCATATGCTCATGCATTTGCGCAGGTTTTGGATGACTTTGTGAACCGCACACAGGACAATTTTCTCCAGAGTGCAGCATGGAAGCAAGCATACCCGCTTGGCCTGATCGCCAGTTTCGGTTCAGGGTTTCCAGTTTATCCTTCTCCTGAATTTGTATTCTTTGTAACTCCTGGAACCGATTATTCTTTTCATCCAGCACTCGTTTCGTATTCTGGATTTCATAAAGAACTTCTTGAAGCTTTTTAATTTTCGATAAAGCTGAATGATTTCTTTCCGCTTCAATTTCCAGATCACGATAAAGAACAGCCGCTTTTTCCGCTTCTGTTTTTTCTTGAGCGACTTTCTCTGCTTCCGCTTCAATCGCCAGATGTTCCGAAACAGTTTTTTCACGAAGTCGTTTACTCGTTTGCCACTCTTTTTCGTCTAAAGTAACCTGAGCTTTTAAGCTTGCAAAAGTCATGACAGCCTCTTTTACCTGCTCAAGCTGATGAACAGTACGGACTGCCTGCTCTCTTTCATTTTCCTTCAACATTTCCTTATCATAGCAATCCTGCTTCTCAATGCGCTCAGTTCGTAACTTCTCAGATTGCTCACTTAACTTTTGAAGTTCGGCATTCGCATCTTGTACTTGTTTGCCAATTCGCAAATAGTATTGTTCCTGCTTTTCAAGAGATGCAGCTTTGTGTGCCATTTTTATTTGGACTTTCACTAGTTCCATTTCCGGCAGCTTTGCTTCAAGGTTTTCCTTTTCTTTTCGCAGTTTTTCTTTTTCCGAAAATCGATTTAATAAATCGACAGCTTT
This sequence comes from Peribacillus sp. AS_2, assembly GCF_026891895.1. Lineage (NCBI taxonomy): Bacteria > Bacillati > Bacillota > Bacilli > Caryophanales > Bacillaceae > Peribacillus > Peribacillus sp. AS_2. The sequence goes on along the minus strand of NZ_JAPTGA010000009.1, from coordinate 224,175 downwards.
TGAAAGCTCTTGATTTACTTGATCACGAGCTTTTTGCTTTTCCTGTATTTGGTTATTTATATATTCATTTTTTTCTGTTGCTTGCAAAATGACTTCCTGTAACAACGGTAAAACCTGCTGTTCATTAGGCTCTTCCCCTTGCAATTGCGCCTGCAGCTCTTCATGATTTCCAGGATGGATGCCTTTCATCAATTCAATTCGCCGCTGAGCACTTTTTTCGCTTTGCTTTCTTAGGATTGAAGCCTCTTCTTTTAATTTTTCTTCTATTCGTTTATAAAGTTCAGTATGAAATAATTTCTGAAGAATCTGTTCCTTATCCTTGCTGTCGGAAGTTAACAGTTTTCGGAATTCATTTTGTGGAATCATCAGGATTTGCCGGAATTGGTTTGCATCAAGTCCAATTAGTACTTTTATTTTTTCTTCAACTTCCCGTACATTTGCACCCAGCAATTTTTTCCCTTCAGGCAATACCTCATATAATTCAGCCTTTGCTCCAACCGTAGTTGTCCCTTCACCTGCTTTTTTCTTCCGTTCCTGCTGTGGCGACCTGGTCACCAAATACGTTTTTCCACGCAAGGTAAATTGTAACGAGACTTCCGTCAACAGATCATCTTCTGCAAACTGACTTCGCAAATCTTGCCCGCTGCGATCTTCACCGCTGGCTTTTCCATAAATCGCAAAACTAATCCCATCAAATATCGTTGTTTTCCCTGCGCCTGTCTTTCCAGAGATGACAAACATGGTCCGTTCCCCAAGGGAATTAAAGTCAATGGTTTCCCTTCCTGCATATGGTCCGAATGCCTGCATCGTTAAAATATCCGGTCTCATTTCAAAGCCTCCTCTTTCTTAACAGCTTCAATTACCGAAACCATCAAATCCTGCTTTTGTGAATCAAAGTCCCTATCTGTCATTTCTTGATAAAACGTTTCAAACAGGTCCAATTCTGATTTCCGTTCATCTTTTACAGAAGTGAAGGAATTTTTCCTCCTAAGGTCGGTCAAATCCCATTTTCGCTCCAGATGAAGTACGTTCGGATAAATCTGACGCAAGCGGTTAATAGGATCGATGAGTGCCCCCTCATCATTTAGTGTTATTTTCAAATAGTCATCCCTTTTTTGCGATTGATAGAAAGCAGGATCAAGCAACTCTTCCATAACCCCGGATATTTCTCTCATATCGAACTTGGGTGCCAAAGAACGATAGCGAATATCAAAGCTTCCATCTTCTTGCATATCGACGATGGAAAGCGATTTATTCTGCTTGGACTCGGAAAAAGAATATTTTAATAGTGATCCAGAGTAAAACACCTTAGGATGACGTATCGCGTCTGGGCTATGTAAATGCCCAAGTGCCGTATAATCGAACGCATCGAATAAGTCGGATGAGACACAGCCAGAACCACCTACCGACAAGACCCTTTCCGAATCGCTCGTTTTTCCGCCTAATACAAAAGCATGTCCTACAAAGACATTCGGCTCATCACTATTGAAATTCTCGGCTATCGTTCCGGTTATCCGCTTCATCGCTTCTTGATGGGAATGGATACTATCATCTTCAAAAAGATGGCGGACTGTCCCAGGCTCTGCATAAGGAACACAATAAAAGTTCACGCCCTTGATGCGAACCGGCTCACATGTTTTTGTCAATTTCCCATGAATGTATAACTGGCTTTGACGATACCATGATGAACCGAATGCGAGTCTTTCCGCAGAATCATGATTTCCCGATATCGCAACGATCGGAGTATTCATTTTCACATTAATCGTATAAAGGATTTCATCAAGAAGCTCCACCGCTTCAGTCGGCGGAACGGAACGATCATATAAATCACCGGCAATCACTACGGCATCCGGTTTTTCCTCTTCGACAATTTCTATGAATTGCAAGAGCGCATGCCTTTGGTCATCTGTCATATGTACCCCGTGAACGATTTTACCTAAATGCCAATCAGCCGTATGGATAAATTTCATAGTTTCACTCCGTCCTAAATTTTACTTACTATTATTATATCAAAAATTTAACGAATAGCATGGTTTGGGTACAAACGTTCTAATTTTTACCACACAGCTCCATTCTTTTGCATGATTCAAAATGAAAAAAGCAGACTCCAAATGAGTCTGCTTCTGAATGTAGACAAACTCAATGAAAATCGAGTTTGTCTACATTTTTTTTGCTTGTACAAATTTTGACGTTGATTGGAACGTAGGCACTCGCTTAGACTCGCTATTCCCGCAGGAGTCTCGCACACCCGCTCCAATCAACTATGTTTAAAAATTTGGATAGAACTCCTTTTGCCTACAGTCTTTTTTGTTTTAAAATAAATCTATTAAAACTTGAGGTGATGAGGATGCTTTCGAAACATCATTCTATTCAACGAGAACAACTTGAAATGATTACTTTTGATCAACTGGTGCCGCCGAACCATTTGGTTCGTAAAATGGAGGCTTCCATTGACTTCATTTTCATTTATGACTTGGTGAAAGATATGTATTCAGAGGTATGACGCCGAAGTAATGATCCAGTTATTTTAGTTAAACTGACATTCATTCAATATACCTTCGCTATTCGTTCCATACGACGATTAAGTGTGTATTCGCGGATGCAAAAGAAAAGCAAGGTATGCGTTGGACTACTTTAAGGGGACTTAAAAAATTGTCGATGCAAGCGCTGCTTACTTTCACTGCCATTAATTTAAAGAAGATGGCCATGTGGACATGGCAAGGTCCTAAAATAGCATAACCTAGTGGCTCTAAGAGTCCAAATCTCTTAACCTTTGGTCAAAATTTCAAAGGGAATTTTAAAAGGGGTTCGAAATTTTTATTCTGAACGCCTATTGTCTACAAACTGAAGCAGACTCCAAATGAGTCTGCTTTTTTCATCATTAGCTGAATAAATGTTCATATGGAACCATATTCACCTTTCTTTCAGCTAATTTTTTTTGTAAAAATTTATGATCACGTTTTGGTGTGGCAATGATATAGCCGCGTATCACTAAATCTTCCGTAATATCGCCCGCTTTTTCCTTTAACGCCAACTCCCCGATTTTTCCCGCGATTTTATGTCGTGCAACATCACGAAAAAGTTCTGGCACAGGGCTCACTAAATCTTCCAGTAATTCCTTTTGCTGCTTTGACCATAAGTGCTTTGTTTGTTCCAAATAGTATTCTTCCCAATCCATATCGGATTTCCCATCTTCTTTTGGAAATCTTTTCAGAAACTTTCGAAACATGAAAAAGCCACCTATGCTCATCAATATAATTAAAAGGGCTACCCAAAATAGAATGAACCATAAAAACCATCCGCTAAGCAAAGTACCACCTCATATGTATAGAATGATCATCACTATTTATTATAGACAGTAACCCATATCTTTACAAGACTGGCAATGCAATCATTCTTGACCGTTCACTTCCAGCAAGACGAGCGAAAAATCCCCTACCGCGTTTTCTTCATAAAGATTCGTGACCGAAGTTGCATAGTTAAAAATCTCTGCACGAAACTCCTCGTTTGACTGTGGAATCTTTAAATCAAAAACCATCTGATAAAGAAGTGTAGTAATATCATGATATTCACTATGTGTGACCTTGAAATTGAAACTTACTTTTCTGATTTCCTTACCTTCAGAATCCTTTACAGTTTCAAAAAGAAAATCCGTAACTTGCAGCGGAACATCGTTTAAAATGACCTCGTCAACCATTATCAACATCTCCTTAATAAAGTGGTTAAAGACATGTTATCACTAGAAACTCTCAGCGCCAATTATTCAACCTTGAAAAAATGAAAAAACGTGCACAGGAAACCTGAGCACGTTTACTTCAAATCAATTTACTTTCCCTTTTTAACGATTATACGCCATTTAGCGTCATCGATTTGCTCGAACTCGGTGATTTCATGACCTTCTGTAGCAGCCCAACGCGGAATGCTCTCCGTTGCTTGTGTGCAATCGAAATTAATGATCAATTCCTCACCTTTTGCCATGTCCGCAATCGCTTCTTTTGCTTCCACTAAAGGGAATGGACATACCATTCCAGTCGTTTCCAATACTTTTGCCATTTATATTCCACTCCTTGATTAAAAAGTTTTTGACTCATATCTTAAGCCGCTTTGGATGCGGCGGCTGCCTGCTTTTGCTTACGGATGATCGTGAAATAAGTCGCTACCCATGTACCCAGCAGGAAAAAGACAATCGCAATCCAACCTTGCCAAGCAAATAACGCCGAATTCACCAGGCCATTTCCGATTGTGCATCCCCCGGCAACACTTGCACCGAATCCCATGGTTACACCGCCAATTGCATTATTACGTAACGTTTTCATATCAGGCAAACGCCAACGGAATTCCCCGCTCCCTTTGGCAGCGATGAAAGAACCTAGGAAAATGCCTACTACTAAAAACGTCCCCCAATCGATTAACGCATCATCTCCGGTGATAAGGAAAGTTAAAATGTTCGCGGAAGGCGCTGTAATTCCAAGTCCGAACATCCTCCCTGTCATTGCACTCAGCGGCCAAGCCATGATTGCAATAAGGCCGACCAATAATGCTGTCACAAAAGGATGCCAGCGTTTCTCGAATAAGATGTGGGCCAATCCGGTTTTTTTCGGTTTCATTTTAAAGATTGGAAGTTTCGGTTTTCTCAATTCACGAATCACCAATATGCCAACCAAGAGTGTCACAATAATAACAAGAACCCAAGGCGAAACATTTAACGTTTCATGAATATACGTATCATTTGTACGATAAGATAACAAGTTATCCCCTGCCACTTTCCATACACCATATTTCGTCATTGCTGCCCCTAGCATATATCCAAAAAGGGCAACCCAACTTCCGATCATGCCCTCTCCGGCACGATACCATGTTCCAGTGGCGCAGCCTCCTGCCAGAACCATACCAATACCAAAAATAAAGCCACCCACAATGGTTCCCAGCCATGGAAAACCATCATTTCCAAACTGAATGACCCCTGTATCATTCAATGCATAAACACCAATACTTTGTATCGCTATAACAACAAATGTAGCCAAAAACATCCGTCCATCTTTAGCTAAAATCAAATCACGATATGCACCAACAACACAGAAACGGCCTCTTTGAAGCACAAATCCCAGCAGTAAACCACAAATAATCCCTAACACAATCATTTGTAACATGTACCGTTTCCTCCTTAAGTAAAATAATAATAATACTAATATAATATAATTCGGATGAAATTACTAGGTTTTTGGATTGATTTTTTTCTAATGAAGTTCCCATGCAAATGAAAAACCCGAGTCATCATGAATAACGACTCAGGTTTTGTAGATTATTCCTTTGATTATCAAACCATACTGCCTCCGCCGAAACTGGCTGCTTTAACTTTCTTATATTGGTAAAGCATGGCAATTCTCCACGGAACGATCATCGCAAAAGCAAGTAAGAAAAACATTCCGCTCAATACACCGATTTCAATCGTGCTTCCCAGCATCAGCTTTGCCACCAGTCGAATCACCATGAGACCAATCAATATGAATATGAACGCTTTAGAGCGCAGAATATAAATTTTTTCATCTCTAACTTCAAATTTAGATGTTTTGATCAATAAGATGGAAAATAGCATTCCTGCAACAAGAGCCTCCAACAATTCGTATCGAGTGACCCTGAACATCGGGAAAATAAACATCAAGGCACCGGTACTCATAAACAGCGGCGGTAAAATGATTTTCTTTTCATTCACTGGTTTTTTCGTTTCCTTCATCCGTAATATGAAAACACCTATAGCCATCACAATCGCTATACCTGTTGATATATATATCATCTCTTAACCATCCCTTTTAACTAATAATAGGTAAGTACCATTAAAAATTATATATGACTTCAATTTATAAACAAAGTATATAGTACCTATTTAAGATAAACAAGGAGGTGTTTATTAATTAAGCCCGCTATTGATGACGCCTCGACAAAAGGCTTGTCGATAAAACCTTGGTCCCGGCTTCTATAGACTTCGTCAACCATTTTTGCATTATGAACATCGCTGCCTGAAGTTCCTTCTTAATTTCTTAGATCTGGATTTAATTTCTATATAATATTCAATGCTTACCGCCCAATCCCGCCTTCATCAACCACTTAGTGACTGACCTTATACCCAAAATCAACGAAATGGCACCATAAGACCTAATAGCTGGCCTCAATTAGAATAATATTGAAAAATTAACTTATTATGGACTAAAAACCTGTAAAGCCACCGAATAGTCTAGACAGGACTGCAATTATTTTGGTCATCCAATCAAAAAATAAAACCACACCCATTATAATCATTAAATATCCGCCAATCTTCATGATGTATTGGCTGTACTTTTTGATCCATTTCAACTTTCCGACAAAGAAGGATAATATGAAGAACGGGATGGCAAATCCTAAAATATAGGCAGTCATATAGCTCATGGCAGCACTTGGATTCGTTGCACCCAATGAAATGACAGCACCTAACAGCGGACCTGCACAAGGAGTCCATCCAGCGGCGAAGGCCAGTCCGATAAGAATGGAACCTATATATCCGCTAGGTCGATTCTTGAATTCAAAACGACTGTCTTTCATCAAAGATTTCGGCTGAAAGATTCCTACAATGAATAAACCAAAAATGATAATCAGGATAGCACCAATCTGACGAATTAATTCTTTGTAATCCGAGAAAAAAGAACCTAAGTATGAAGTGCTAAAACCAATTGCAATAAAAACCAGGGAAAACCCAAGAAGGAAGAATAAAGTATGCAGCATGCTTCTTCTTTGGAGCATGGCGTTCTCGGATTTGATTTCACCTACACTCATACCAGTGATATAAGATAAAAAGGCCGGATATAGCGGTAAGCAGCAAGGCGAAATAAAACTCAAGAATCCCGCCCCAAAAGCTAAAAACATATTAATATCATTCAAATAAGCTCACTCCTATGTATGTCAACCTATAAACATTGTAACAAATAAGATAAAAAAATACATTTATGGAACTGTGAATATTTCATGACAACCAATAGCTTATAACTGGATGGGCGACAGGCTAAATTAACTTATTTGAATTCATTAGTCCAAGCCGATATAATTGTTATATTCATACAGATTTTACAACGAACACATAAATTAAGGGTACCTTGAAATAAATGTTGGGGCCAGAAAGGAAATATAATGGCTAAAAAGAATGAATTTCTCGAACAGATTGAAATAAAGAGAAATGAACTTATCAAAATTGTCGCTAAAGATGGTTTAAACTCTCATGTTGCCGTTGAATATAGCCAGCAACTTGATCAGTTACTAAATAAATATAATGAACTTTTTTATAAAACCGGTACAAATTTTTAATCCAGTACATCTCCCATTGATAACCACATAAGTTATTATATGATTTATTTTGCTGTCAATCTCCCCTTTTTACCTTCTTTCTCAATTAGGATACTTAGGCATGACCTTTGCAATATAAGAAAACAGGCAACCGCCATGGGCATTGCCTGTTTTTCCATTTAAGATAATGCATAAGAATCATTTTGCATCGGAATGTCGAAGCATAGTTTGTCACAACAGAACAGCAGAAGATCCATCAAAGACGGAAGAACCGTCCGGACCACTTCCTACCCCAGTGTGATACTTATTTAATCCTCGTTGCAGCACCCTACACAACACATGTGAGTATTTTCGATTATCTAAACACCTTAAGTAATGGCCGCCGGTTCTTAATCAATTTCTTAACTGTATTTCCAAGTCGGCGGCCTCAATTGATTTCCATATATATTGATCACGAGTAAATGCGCGGAATTCACGAGTAAATCAGCTAAACTCACGAGTAAACGCAATATTTACGAGGGCAACAGCTAAATTTACGAGTAAAAACAGCTAAATCCTCGATAAACGCAAAATTAATGAGGGAAACAGCTAAAATTCACGAGTAACAGTGTGAAATTCATGTGTAGCAGGAGGCATTCGTTTAAGAGATATCCCTTACAAATAAAGGAATGGTTTTTTCTACCTAAATATATTTATTTTCAAATTCAATCTGGAAACCTCACCTATCCTCGTTCCTTTTTCTAAAGCAATTTAAATGATAAAAATTGTGTTTGACAAATCGGCCAAAAAATATTATCTTTAATTAAAGATAAATTAACTCGAGATAATATCACTGTATTTTTTTAAACATAAATCTCGAATTAGAGATATCTAAATTCAAAATAAACTCTAGGAGGAATCATAAATGATTGGTATTGGTTTATTAGTTATACGCTTAGTAATAGGGTTATCGTTTGTTGGACATGGAGCTCAAAAATTATTTGGGTGGTTTGGCGGTCACGGCTTGAAAGGTACAGGAGGCTGGTTTGATTCAATTGGGATGAAGCCAGGAATTACCATGGCCCTATTTGCCGGTCTATCTGAACTTATAGGCGGAGCGTTATTTGCTTTAGGTCTCCTTACACCCTTTGCAGGTATATTAATTGCACTTACAATGCTCGTTGCAATCGTTAAAGTCCATGGAGCAAATGGCTACTGGGCAACTCAAAACGGTTATGAATATAATCTTGCCATTCTTGCAGTGGCGATTGGCGTTGCGCTAACCGGAGCTGGCCCATACTCTCTTGATTCCTTTCTATTTTAAGGAAGCTTGGGTTTTATAATCCCTATATTATGAAAAACACGGAGTTGGCTATAGCCACTCCGTGTTTTTACTTTTTCCCCATTATTCAGAGATTTTTCTAGTAGTTATTAAAGCTTATAACTGAGTGATAGTTACTTCGAGTAAGTTTACATAGGTTGTCCCATATTTAAATTAGATGGTTTCAATATTAAAATGCAAACTACCTAAGCATCACTCTTGTACAGTAATTTTCACAAAGGAGTTGGAATAATGCCATTAAATTATAGAGTACCATCGAATCCCATTCCTTATGTTCCTACAAAAGAAAATCTTGGATTGAAAACAATAGTTCCTAATTTGAAATATCATGTCTAAAAACTAAAACTCATTTTCAAAAATAATAGAGTACAGTAATAACGAGAATGATCATAACCTCATGTTTTTTTGATTTATATTTTTAACACTTGAAAATAGGAAAATCCAGTAATAAATAGAAAAAGGGGGAGGAATAAATGAGGCTTTTATCTTTTGTGACAGTATTTTTATTTTCTTTTAGTCTTGCTGCAACAGGATTTGCCGAGGAAAATGGTACAAGCGTTAGCAAAGAAAGGCTGACACCAGAAGAGTTGAATTATCTTGTAAATGAAGTCGGCAATACTCAAGAAGAATCCGAGGATTTACCTGTTGAAGTTTCAAGACGATTAATTGAAGAGGAGGCTAAAGCTATAAATTCTGGATCGGAATTTATGTTCATATATGATCCAGAAGTTACTAAACCAGGGCAAATCAGCACTTTTGCATTAATTGCTGCAACAACTTTAAAAATGGGGGAACTGTATATAAAGTAAAAAGTGATCGTTCAAAAGAAGATAAATTTTATATATATGGTAACTTTCAATGGCTAAAAACACCTTCATTTACTTTAGTGGATAAAATGTCAATTGGTTTCCCTTCAGGTTCAGGACTATATTTACCAACAAGTGGAAGGAAAGTAAAACAACACCAGCACAGATATTCTCAAGATCAACAAGGAAATGGACGTTGGATTGATTATGCAATCAAGTATTCTCCAAGTAATTGGGAACCAAGTGCTGGTGTGGCTGGTTCATATGATATAAGGGCTTCTACTAGTAAAACCAAGCATAAAGGGTATATCGGACAATATGTATATGTTCCTACATCAAAAAATGGTAAAATAAACATAAAAATAACGTATGGTCATAAAAGAATTTCTGGTATACCTTCTGTTTCAGTTTATCCGGCCGGTTTATCAATTACACCAAATAATACTACAGATACAAGGTCATATGCATTGACGCTGTCTTATTGATCTGTTGTTAGATTGGGGGCACCATGAGGCAAATTATTATTAATTTCATTTTCATTCTAGTCATATCAGTGATTTTATTTTTTATCTTTAGCTATGATGCATCTTTAGATAGTGATTATATGTTGTCTCTTTTACTTATCATTTCTCTGCAAATATCTTTAATATTAGCTATTCTGTTAAAAAGAAGGTAACACCAGAAGAGCAACCATTAATTAATGGTTGCTCTTCTGGTGTTGACTAGCGTCCTTCCTACCTTTTCCACGCGTTCCGTAAAGAAAGCCCAAAATTTCCGAATGCATCTGCCGCTGAGGCTTAAGTGTTAGCCAATAAAAATTCTAAACTTTCCCCTGTTTTATTTCCAATCAGCTTAGAATAGAATGCTCAGTTATTCATTCGGACTCAATTTAAAATCACTATTTAGATTCTCATTCATATAAATGACTTTTCCATACATAAAAACCCGGATAAGAACACTTTTATATGTGTTTCTTAACCGGGTTAAATAACCAAATCAGTACTTTTACGAACTTTTATTCAATCCCCGGAAACCACCCTGGAGTGTGGATGATCGCTTGCCATAATGGGTCTGGAATATCAAGCTGCTGCTGATTTTCTTTGTTTATTTTGGTCACGATTTCAGCTTCCCTGCCTTGTTCCACTTTTTGTACCCATTCAGGATCAATTATGATTTCACGCCCTAATGCAATTAACGGAACCCCCGATTGCAGTGCTTTGATCGCATCATCTGCTGTATAGATGGAACCAACACCAATTAATGGAACTTGATTTCCGATACGTTCTTTAATGATCTCTATCCGAGGTCGGTCAACGTCGGTTCCCCGTCTTGCTTTCGACCAGAAATCCATTAATGAAACATGAAGATAATCCAGATCCTTTGTTACAAGCCCATCAATTAATGCAAGTGTATCATCCATTGTGATTCCTGGTGTTTCCGGTTCTTCCGGTGAAAAACGGTAACCTACGATGAACGGATCCTTGGCATGGTTGGCAACAGCCTTTTTTACTTCATCCACAACCGCTAATGGAAAACTCAGGCGCTTTTCCAGAGAACCGCCCCACTTGTCTTCACGACGGTTCGAATGCGGCGAAAAGAATTGCTGTAGCAAGTAACCATTTGCACCGTGAATCTCGACACCGTCAAATCCCGCTTCAATGGCACGTCTGGTGGTTTCACCAAAGTCGAGAATGATCGATTCTATTTCCTTTTCAGATAGTGGACGTGGAACTGCTTTCCCTTCACCTTCCGATGGGATGTTGCTTGCACTGACAACATCACCATTTACCAATTCGGGTGGAACCTCTCGGCCGCCATGAAAGATCTGGAGAATTGCCTTTGCCCCTTTCGCTTTAATCCCTGATGCCAAACGACTTAGACTAGGTATCAATTCATCCTGATCTCCGCCAAATTCCCCGTGAAAACCTTTGCCATTAGCCGTCACGTAAGTACATGCCGTTATAACCATGCCGACCCCGCTTGACCGACGTTCATAATAGTTAACTTCCGCATCGGTTACAGTCCCGTCAGGATTAGAAGAGAAATTTGTCATAGGTGCCATCACCAATCGATTTTTCACTTCTAATTTCTTTCCTAAATTGAACGATTCAAATAATGGTGTATATTTAGAATTCATTTAGTAATCCTCCATTAGTTATCCACCCTGTTGGTTGGTATAAGTCCTTAATTAAATATCATCCGCGTTATGATTATAATCATGCATACTTTGCGATTAATGCCGAAATGGCTTCTTTTGGCTGGAAGCCAATAGCTTGATCTACCTTTTCTCCATCTTTGAATAGAATAAGAGCTGGAATTCCCATCACTCCATATTCGCTCGTCGTATCTGAATTTTCATCCACATTAAGTTTAACGATCTTAACCTGATTACCCATTTCCTCATCGATTTCATTAAGAACTGGGGCAATCATTTTACACGGACCGCACCATGGGGCCCAAAAGTCAACCAATACTAAGCCTTCCTTGATTTCGCTAGCAAAATTATCATCTGTAACATGTTCTATTGTCATGATCATTTCCTCCTTGTATTATCCGAAATATTAATGATCTTTACTCACACTATTTAAAATCGAGTTTTGCGATTCTATTTCCCGGGATTTGAACCTCTGATTTCCGGGCAGTTATTTTCGGGTGGATTTTGATGGATTCCAATTTACCGGATAACTCCATAAACCATGTTTCATCTTTAGAAAGTAAAGCCAAATCAATTAAGGCCAAAAGATGAGCTTCGTTACTGACTTCTAGATCCGGCAGTTTTTCAGTCCATTTACTCGGAATCCAAATCGATTTCCCAACCGCGTTTTCATTGTCACTTTCAACTACATTCACTTTAACGATTTCTCGATTATCGCTTACGTTTTCAACGAAACCATGGATAAGTTCCCCATCTCTTGATTTTCCCTGTACCCAATCCCCATTTTTGAACAGATTGTTTTCAACCATTTCCTTAGCACCCCTTTTATGTTCATTTAATATTAAAACTATAGTTATTAACTGTATTAATAAAATATACATTTTGTGCAAAGAAAAAACTAAATCAATATCACAGACATTGTTTAATTTTTTCCAAAAATGTGCTGAGAGTTATATCTTCTAAATATTTTTCAAAATATAATTCAGCTTCATCAAATATTTGATCCATGACTACCTGGGTATTTGAAGATATGACACATTTTTTCTCCGGATCACCTGTACACCACTTTGGTTTCAGGGTTCCATGTGAGACCGCTATATAAATATCCGCCAAACTTACCTCTTCAGGGGTACAGTCTAGAATATAGCCTCCGCCCACACCTTCTTTAGTCTTAACAAATCCCTTTTTTCTTAAGCTGCTCATCATTTTCCGAATCCTAGCCGAGTTTGTACAAACGTTTTCTGCGATGGACTCACTGCTTGCCATATGATCTGGTAGATAAGCTAAATAGACCAAACTATGCACAGCTATTGTAAAATCACTATTCACTTTACGTATCCTCCTCAAGGGGATTACTGTAATATTAATATTTACAGTTGATAAAGTCAACTCAAAAACCTCAACAGCTTCCTCCATTATATTTGATCAATTTAGTATTGCAGTGAAATCCCCACTTTACGCTTTAATATTGCCCAAGTTAATGAGCCTTATAGTAAGAAACTTGGTGATAATATTTATCCCTTAATTATAGATACACTAAATTGACAACGAATCCATTCTTTCTTCATGAATGGTTTTTCTATTTACAAATATTCAAATAAAAAACACCCGATTACTCGGATGATTACTTTAATCAATTTTTATAATCACTAAGTCATTAATGGTTTAGCGCTTAAATAAAAAGATTAATAGAAAAGATTTATTATTTTTTACATTTAGATTTCAATTTGAATTTCGATTCCCATTTTTTGTCTTTAAATTTACTTTTGTGTTCAAATTTAAGCTCACACATAGGAAAACACATCTTACATTTTTTTACAAAATCATTTATCATTATAACCACCCTCCTTAATACTATATATGCATCTTTTGATAGAAAGTGTGGACAAGTATAATTTTTTAGAGAATTTACTTTCCAAATAAAAAAGCCTCACATAGATGGAGGACTTACCTTACCATTCCAAAACAAAAACCACCTTTTCTGAATCATTCATTCAGAAAAAGTGGCTTAAGAAACAAAAATGAAAGATAAACCAAAATTTTATATAAAATCGGTAGAAGGATTCAGACTAAATCCATTTCGATATTATATAAAATTTTGCATCCAATCTTCCAAGAACATTGATATATCAAGGTTTCATGCTATCTTATTTTGTTTGTTGTTTATTCATGGCGCTCATCATTTGATTAATTTTCTTTTGGGATGGTTTCATACCCATTTGCATCATCATCATTTTCAACATTTGTTCGTTAATTGGCGGATTTTTCTTTAAGTAATCCATCATGTATTTACGAGCGATGAAAAATCCCAGCACTACTCCAGCAATCAATGCCAGTACGCCAACTAGAATGTAAACCCACATACTATTTCCTCCTTCATGTTGTCTAACATCAGTGTACTAGACCAAAGGTTATTATACAATACCCGCTACCGAAAAGTCCCCCATTTAGACAAATTTTCTTTCTTTTATCGGTTTTAACCAACCGTATTTTTCATGTTCAAAATCAATGGCCAGAAAACTCGCTTCATATTTTCGAATACTTTCAAAGAAAGCCGTTTCCGCTTCATAGTCTCCTTCAGCTTCAAGAGTAATGGAATCATTCTGAATGATTAAAACGGCTTTACTTGATCCGTTTGTTTTTTCTAAATAGTATTTTCCATTTTGAGTCCAATAATTCATCTTTTTTTGCAAACGTTGTTCAATAGCTAACTGCAACTGGATAATCGGGACTTTTTTGGTGACATATTCGATTTGTTTTTGCAAAATACTCTTTAGTCTGCCCCTTGCTTGAATATATTCCAAAAACAAATTGAAAAATAGCTTTTCTCTTCCATAATAATGATGGGCAAATTCATCTTCGATTAAATAAATTTGATAGGTTCTCATCAGCCAATGCCTCCTAGCTTTCCTATTTTGGTACGAAACATCTAACCACCAGCACCCTGTCCACTATTTTCCACTATTGATGACTTTCCCCTTTAACTGACACATTTAAACGAAATTTATTTATTCTCATTATATATTGACAAACAAAAAGTATATGTTGTTTGCTGGAGAAATTTTCTTCTTTTTTTGTCGAATGGAAGATTTCCTTTAGTATAGAAGCACATTCAATATGAAATAGGACTCTTTTGATAAAAAAACTGACACCAATCTAGTTGGTGTCAGTTCCGCATTATTGTTATTTAAGCATTTCTTTAACAAGAGCAACTACATTTTCTACAGTGAAACCGAATTCCTCCATGATTTTACCGCCTGGTGCAGAAGCTCCAAAATGATTGATGGCCAATATTTCACCCTCATCACCTGCATAACGATCCCAGCCAAACGGTGAAGCCACTTCGATAGCTAAACGTTTTTTCACTGCCGGATTGATTACGCTTTGTTTATATTCTTTTGATTGAGTTTCAAATCGGTCCCATGATGGCATGCTGATTACCGCAACATCAATTCCTTCGTTCGCTAAAGCTTCCTGTGCTTTAACAGCCAAGTTCACTTCGGAACCAGTCGCAAGAAGTAATGCATCGGCTACTTCTTTCTTAGAAGCAGAGATGATGTAAGCACCTTTTGAAACACCTTCATACGCAGTTTCGGAAGTGCCTTTTATTGTTGGCAATCCTTGACGAGTCAGTACAAGAGCAGTTGGTTTATTTGTAGACTCCATAGCCACTTTCCAGGCTGCTGCCGTTTCATTGCCATCAGCTGGACGGATTACCCCTAGGTTAGGCATTGCGCGCAATGATGCTAATTGTTCGATTGGCTCATGAGTCGGTCCGTCTTCCCCTACAGCAATGCTGTCATGGGTGAACACATAATTAACAGGCAGTCCCATCAGTGCTGCCATTCTTATGGCAGGACGTAGATAATCAGAGAATACGAAGAATGTTCCTCCATATACTTTTAAGCCACCATGAAGTGCCATTCCATTTAAAGCAGCACCCATAGCGAATTCACGTACACCGAACCATATATTACGGCCACTGTAATTACCAGGTAATAGATCTGTCTCACCTTTGATGGCAGTATTATTAGACCCGGCTAAATCCGCAGAACCCCCAATGAAGCTAGGGACCTTTTTGGCGATCGCATTCAGTACTTCACCACTTGAAGCACGGGAAGCTAATGTCTTACCTTCTTCATAGACTGGAATTTCCTGATCCCATTCAGCAGGCAGTTCACCTTTAATTGCAAGCTCTAATTGCTGTGCTAACTCAGGATGTGCTTCTTTGTAATTTTTAAATAATTCATTCCAAGCTTCTTCTTTTTGAGCTCCTGCATCAACAACAGCTTCATTGAAGTGTGAATACACTTCTTCAGGTACATGGAAGTCCTTTTCGAATGTCCATTTGTATGCTTCTTTTGTCAATTTAAGCTCATCTGCACCAAGCGGAGCGCCGTGAACTGCAGATTTACCTGAACGATTTGGTGAACCGTAACCGATAACCGTTTTCACTTCGATTAATGTTGGACGTGCTTCGTCGGTTTTCGCTTCTTCAATCGCTTTAGCAATTTCCTGAAGATCATTGCCATCCTCAACGCGGATATATTGCCATCCATAAGATTTGAACCGGTCTGCTACGCTTTCACTAAATGATTGACTTAAGTCGCCGTCAAGGGAAATATCATTAGAATCATATAAAACAACAAGTCTTCCCAGTTGTAGATGTCCAGCTAATGAAGCGGCTTCTGCAGAAACACCTTCCATTAAATCTCCATCCCCACAAATGCTATATGTATAATGATCGACCACATTATAAGAATCGCGGTTATAGCTTTCTGCCAAGTGACGTTCTGCCATTGCCATTCCGACTGCCATTGCGATACCTTGTCCAAGCGGCCCGGTAGTTGCATCCACACCAGCCGTATGTCCGAATTCAGGATGTCCTGGAGTTTTACTGCCCCATTGACGGAAGCTTTTCAAATCATCGATAGATAAGCCATAGCCTGATAAATGAAGAAGGCTGTATAACAGCATGGAACCATGTCCAGCTGAAAGAACAAAGCGATCTCTATTAAACCAATCTGGATTTTTCGGGTTATGGTTCATATATTCGGTCCATAGTTTATACGCCATTGGCGCTGCACCCATTGGCATACCCGGATGGCCGGAATTAGCCTTTTCAATTGCATCAATTGATAATGTACGAATCGTATTGATAGAAAGTGCATCTAATTTATCTAACATATTGTAAAAACATCCCTTCCTGTAATGTACCTCTTTATATTATAGTGACAAGCATAATATCACAACTAAAATCACTATTTAATGCCCCAATATTACAATTTTCTAGGAATAAGAAGTCACCTATTTAGATTAAACTAAATAGGAGAATACATACATGAATGCACTCTCTTTTTACTCCAAAATGCCAAAGAATCCTCAAATGGAATATTCCATCAGAAGAATCCAAGCATTAATGTAAATTTCGTTTTTCTTTTATATTTTTTATCTTTTGAGGAGTGACGTCATTACCCTCTGGATCCACGACTTTCACATGCTCCAACGTGTCGGACATGGATTTTCTGAATGTTTCCAAATACTCACTTCTCAATTGTGTTTGCTCTTTCGCTTCAACTTCCGTCAAGCCTTCACCCTTTGCCTTTTTAGAAAGTTCATTTATACGGGCTATTTTTTCTTTTGATAACATAATTTCGCTCCTTCATAATCTGCGGATATTGTCATGGTATTAAAAAAAAAGCGAAATTACAAGTTCTATGATTTACTTTCCTTTGTATTCATTTGATGTTCGAGAAAACGCCTGTTCACAGTAGCCTTAGATACATTGTATCCAAAGCCCCTTAATGTGGCTGCGATTTCCGAGAATGTTAACCCATTGGCACGCAGTTTAATAATTTCTTCAATAGGAATCTCCATACGGTCCCTTCCAGTGGAATTCCTTTGATTCTGAAGATTTTTTTGAGGACGGTACCCTTTTTCAACGGCTCTCATCATTCCGCGCTTTATTTTAAGATTATGTAGTTTCCTTTGATATTCTTCTACAATGCCCACTATCTGAATGACCATGGCATCCGAATCCGATAACTCCAGCTCCCCATCGTGTGAGAGCGTATAAATTTTCACATCTTCTTTAAGGATGACATGGAAAAGGGCTATTTTGGCATTCCCTCTTCCCAGTCTTGTTTCATCCTGGATTAATAGCACTTCAGCTTCTTTGGTTTTAAATAGTTCGAGCATGTCAAAAATGCCATCCCGATTCAACTCATAACCACTTGCCTGTTCTTTTATAATGGAGACAACTTCCACATCCATCTTTTCAGCCAATTTGACTAATTCATCTTCCTGCCTTGCCAATGATGTTTCCTGTGACTCTTTTTCGGTGCTGACCCTACAATAGATTACCGCCTTCATAATACCCTACCTTTACTACTTACTGCTCACTGGCCAAATTCTGGACAAGTTCTTCCCCTTTAACCGGTATGACAATGACTTGTCCAGGCTTTATCGAATCTGCACTGACTCCATTATTCTCTTCTATCCAACCAATGAATTCTTTTTTTGTCAAATTTGATTCTTCATATTCTTCGGCAATTCCCCATAGGGTGTCACCCTCGCCTACTTCTATAGAAAGGAAATCCTTTTTTTGATCATTGTTCAATGTACAAGAGAATAAAATTGAAAAGATGAATACTGATCCCGCTAATAGAATCGTATAAATATAATTTTTGTATAATTTTTTCATGATAATCCCTCCAAAGCGAATGTTCGTTCGTATGTTATGATCAAATTATAATACGAACGTTTGTTTCAGTCAACAACAAATTCGAACTTATGTTTGTATAGAGATGGGGGCCATGCTATAATGTAGCAAAGAACATTGGGGAAGAGGTGCACAAATGACAAAACTATCAAAACGGCAGCAAGATATTCTTGATTTCATTAAAGAAGAGGTCCGCCAAAAAGGGTATCCGCCTTCCGTACGGGAGATTGGCGAAGCAGTGGGACTTGCATCAAGTTCAACAGTACACGGACATTTATCCCGCCTGGAAAGTAAAGGCCTTATTAGACGTGACCCAACCAAGCCAAGGGCCATTGAAATAATGAATTTGGAAGAAGCGAACAATATTCCCAAAGTCAATGTCGTGAACGTGCCGTTACTTGGAAAAGTAACAGCGGGCATGCCGATAACGGCCATTGAGAACATTGAAGAATACTTTCCGCTTCCCGAAAGCATGGTTCCACATGATGACCATGTATTCATGCTGGAAATCATGGGTGAAAGTATGATAGAAGCAGGAATTCATGATGGAGATTATGTCATCGTGAAACAACAAAGCAGTGCCAATAATGGAGATATCGTCGTGGCGATGACGGAAGATGATGAAGCCACTGTAAAACGATTCTTTAAGGAACCGGATTACATAAGGCTTCAGCCTGAGAACTCAAATATGGAACCAATTATTTTACGAGATGTTTCGATACTTGGAAAAGTAATAGGCTTATATAGACAAATACACTAAAAGCGCTTCCCGCGCTTTTTTTGTTTGTTTAATTTATGTCCAGAATTCTCTCAATATGCATATGGAAGAGTAGATATTGAAATATTTTTTAATAGAATCTAGTTTCATGCGAATTTAAACATCCTTTATAAGGGATGAAAGTTACTATCGCCTTTCTCGTAATATGTACTTTGGAAAAAAGCTCATTGAAATCACTTTAATAAGGTTTAGATCGACCAAGTCATTCCACTGTTGAATCTGCACTTGTTGACAACCATTTGCAGGTGCAGGGAAAAAAATACATATATTTATTTTCCCCTGATAACAAACCTCCAACCATATCCTTCAGAGACCCGTTGAATTAATACTTCAATAAGTAATTACGACCTGGCTGTTTCCATTGGCTGAATTACCATCTCCCTAGTTACCCGTACCATCAAAAAAATGCCTCCTCAACTAAGAGAAGGCATTTCGTTATTTCTCAATATAGACCGAACGAATCAGCGTCCGGGTTCTTTCAGTACCATCCACATTTTTTTCCTTAACATCTATTGTTACATTATAAACACCTGACTTAGGTACTTCTGGAAGGGTGCCAGTAAAATTTTCAGTATCCATTGCCTTAATTGAGTTTTTTTCACTAATTTTATTACCGGTTTCATCTATCAGATGAACCAAAAATGTTGTACTGATTGGTCTTTTTTTATCATTCATTGGATTCTTTATTAAAAATTTTGCATCTTTTTGCTTAACTTTACCGGCCATACTTAATGTAATGGGATTCTTTTCGTTAAATTGTGCTGTGAACAGGAAGGCGTCTTTTGGCGATTTAGTCTTCATTCGTACTTTCCAGTCACCAATTTCAAGGTTATTTCTGTAGAATGATTGGATGGTTGCACCATTAAAAAAGGAAGCTTCATTTTTGGCTGAATGAACCTTTAAGGAAGGTGAATACTTTTTATTGGATGGAGAAATCAATTCAACCTCGACATCATTTGAGGCTGTATATATGCTTATATTACCTGGGGCAGTTTCATTTACATGGAAGCTTTGTTCGACCCAGACATTTTGTTTCAGGACATCACCCAGAACGGTTTGAGCGAGTGCTGTTGTAATGACATCATCTTCAACTCGTTCTTTATAATTGACATGATATGCAGGAATCCCAGCGGTGGATGTGCTTTTTAAATAGGGTTCAATTCTTGAAAATACAGCTGAGCCAACTCGAATATTGTCGTGATCAAAGTTGGGATCCGTAAATAAATGTGTTGCATAGGGTATTTTTGTACTCCATACATTCACCAGCCCATCATTTTCCCCATATGATGATAAATATTGTCCCCCCATTGATAAGGCTGATAGTACCGGGCCTCTGTTCATACCTGCCACAGTGAAATACAAGTTTTTACGAGAGTTGATATGGTTATCCGTGACAGAACGAAATTCAGCCATTTTACCAACTTGTAAAGAATAAGTTCCCTCATCTTTTTGACCTAATAAGGAACCAAGCCAGCCCGCATACCAGCTATAAGCCAAATCAGCTAAGTGAGAACCATGATGTGGGGAAGCTAAAGTGATCACCCTTCCAACATATTGGTGTGCTCCATAGTGGACTAGAGCCGCTTGGGTGTCTGGGCCCCCTTTGCTGTGAGCTATAATATTTACTTTTTTGCCCCCGAAATGGTTACTGATTTCTGAAAGCATTTGAGCTAAAAGCCTTCCATTGGCATATTGGCTCACTGACCCATTTCCAGCTGAATCATGAAGCTGAACAAAAACCGTTTGGTAGCCAGCTTCATACGCTTTGGTATACATATCATTGACACCATGATAATCCGTTTCGCCATACCAGCTGGTTGAACTGCCGTTTTTCCCTTGAACAAACACGATCGGTGGTTTGTTTGTATCAAGATTGGGAGGAATACTTCCAAGAAACCAATCCCCTGGACTGAAAGTTTCGGAGGGCGGGTTCAATTTTCCTGCTGAGGAAATGTCTGGTTTTGCCATAAATAATATGGTTAGAATGAGCACAAGAAAAACGACATAATTGATTACATTCCCTTTCAAGGGTTATCTCCTCCAATATCATCTGGAATTTTTTTGAACTCATCCAATTACCAATGCCCAGCTTCCATAGCCTTCATTAGTATATAATTGTACGTTTGCATACCATTACCTGCTATCTTCATAAAGATGGGAGAAAAAAACTAGAAGAAGTTTCATTTATAATAGAGAAAAAGTATGAAGATTTGACTTCCATTCATTTATGTATGTGTCTTTTTCATTTTATGAAGACGTGCTTTGGAGAAAACGGAATGCTGCCAATTCACGAAAATAGAGAACAAGCCCTTATCCTGCATAGGATAAGGGCTTGTTCATCCAGATTAACTTTTCCTTCGAATTTGCCATTGTCCATTTGCTCCTATTCATGGTGTTCAGAAGTCCGCCCTAAACATTAAGTAAATAATTTTCTTTAACGGCAATTGGCTGTCATTATTGGAATCTCAGTAACAATCGTATATTTGCACAAGAAGATTGGATTTGTACACCTTTTACTCCATGCACGTATTTTACAAATGTTCTAATGTCAGAAGCTCCTATGCAACTTCAAAAGAATTATTTTCCCTTTCCTCTTTGTTCCCCCTTTCCATCGTTACTTGAATCTTGTCCTATGGGAGTCAGGATTGTATGGATTCAAATGGCCACTCTGTTGAGGAAATGCTGGTTCAATTGAATTTTTAACTACATTTAAAGTGTAGGTCAGGGTCAAAAAAAATGATATCGTCAATCGAGAATCCTACACATTCAGCAAATAAATAAGCCTTATCGATTCGCAAAGGAATCTTATATTGCTCATAGTCAATGTAAGTCCTCTTGGCCATCTTCAGCACTTTAGCCATTTCATCTTGAGTTAATCCTTTATACTTCCTGGCTTGTTTAAGTGTGAACTTAACGCTTGTCATATCTTGTCACCCCCTATCTAAAAAAATAATATCACACTTGAAGTATAGTTACCAACATTTTTTCGCAAAATTCACGCACTTTTCGTTTACTCACTTTCACTCATAGTGTATATTCAAGTAAGAGGTGAAGAAATATGCACATTGGTGAACGGATTAAAATGTTAAGAAAAGAAAGAAAAATGACACAAGAAGATTTGGCAAAAGTATTAAAAGTAGCTCCTACGGCAGTATCAGCTTGGGAATCCGGACGGAATAAACCTTTAATGGATAAATTGAGCATGATGTCCACTTGTTTTGAAATACCGCTATCCCACCTCATTGAAGGAGCGCCTATCGTTAGAAATAATCCTGGAATGGAATTCCTAAATGAAAAAAATGTAAGATTAATTGGTGTCTACGGAAATATCCCCGCTGGAGAGCCTAATTTCACCAACGAATATATAGAAGCGTATATGCCGACATTAAATTCGATGCTTAAATCGGATAAAGAATATTTTTTCCTTAGAGTGAATGGCAATAGCATGAATAAAGAATTCAGAGACGGATCATTGATTCTCGTTGAAAAAACAACCTACCTTGATAACGGGAAAATTGGAGTGGTCTTGGTAAATGGACACGATGCCACGGTCAAAAAAGTGAGAATCAATGAAGAAAACATCATACTCACTCCCTGCAGCACGGATCCTTTTTATGAAGAAAAAACCTATAACATAAAAAATGATAGAGTCCGTATTTTAGGAAAAGTGGTTCAAGCCATTAAAATATACGATTAATATCCAACTCGAGGGTTTCTTACGGTAAGAAAGTAAAATAAATGAATAATTAGCAGCCATACATAGATTCAATTCTTTCAGTTTATCAACTTAATTGCTGCTGCATTTTAGGTACAAGCCATCATGGTTTGTGCTTTTTAGTATTGTCTTTTTATTTGTCTTTACATAAAATCCATTTAAATTTGTGTCAGCCCATAAAAAAAAAGGCATACCTTACATACGGAAGGACCGAATCAGGACGGCAGAATGTAGAGTTTTTCATTACATGTATATTCCTTCTCAAAAAGGCCCCTCTCTTTTTGAGAAGGGCTTACTGTGTGGTGCTTCTAAAAGGATAAATAATTATTAATTATTCATTTCACCCGCAGTTTCTGGTTAACCGTAATGGTGTACTGACTGTCAAGACCGTTCCAATCTTTAATTTGCTGAACCGTACTGCCATAAGAATTGCTTAAGGAATATACTGTATCCCCACTAACGACAGTGTGGTATACAGCTGTACTTTTCTTAGTTAGATTGAAGCATTTAACTAAACCGTTTACATGTCCGCGAGCCAGTGATTCGATAAAGGATGACGTTTTCAACTTTGCTGCGTCATTAACATTATCGATAAATCCATTTTCAGTCAGGAGTGCAGGCATGTCCGTTTCACGGAGTACATGTAAATCTCCTGTTTTTTGTCCTCTGTCCTGGATGTTGATAAGCTTCATGACCTCTGAATGAATATGATCTTGATACGTTTTCGTTATCTGGTTAGTAGACGTATAAATGTAATCCTCGTACCCGGTTCCGCCGCCTGCATTAATGTGGATGGAGAGAAAAAAGTCAGCTCCCCACGCGTTCGCTGCATTCGTACGATCGTTTAAAGTGGGGAAGGTATCTTGGGTCCTGCTCATTTTCACAGAAACGTTATTATATTCTATCAATAAGATGTCTTTAATTCGGGTTGCAATGTTTAAAGTTAAATCCTTTTCTCTCAATCCATTTCCGACCGATCCTGAATCCGTACCGCCATGGCCGGGATCAATAAATACTTTCACCATTTCTATCACCTCTATTAATCTTATGTTACGTATTAACAAATGCTTGTACACATAACTATCGGATTAAAGAAATTCTGCCGTTCTCAAAAAAAAAACACCCCCTAAAGGCGAAGTGGCATTATATGATGTCATTCGCCCAATGGTGGGGAATTCTTTGAAAAAGACTTTCTCTATTTTTTTACTTCGCATCAGGAATTTTTGGAGAATAAGCCATCTATAATCTAAGGAACAAGGAGATTGAGGAATATTTAAAAAAGTCAACATTAACACAAATTTATCGGTTTTTGGTTTGCCGTTTCCACTATTATTATATTGTAGCGTCCCTTTCGTAGTTTCCACTTTATATTTTTCTAATTTCAATGTCTGCACACCTCACTATTAACGTGTGTAACAAGATATTGGTCTCATTTATAAAAATTGCTAAATGGAATCTTTGAATTTTTTACGAAAGCTATAGAAAATGATCATGTGAACTTTCATTCCTAAACATTGTAGGGATTCTAAAAGGAGAGATTGTATGATAAATGAATATGATAAGTTTGAACAATTAGTTAAAAAGTTGGATCAAGGAAACAAGCTAATTCGCGCATGGGAATTAATGGGCGGGATTTCTGCAAATGTGACAGGACTGGAAATATTACAATCGTCAGGGCGGATCGTAAAAATGATCGTTCGTCAGCATGGTGATAATGACTTGAAACGGAATCCAAATATTGCTTCATTTGAACACAAGCTCTTAGGGATATTGAAAGCTGCCTGTTTGCCTGTACCAATGCCCTATTACTTTGAGCAATCCTGCGAGATATTTTCCAAGCCATGCATACTTATCGAGTTTATTGAGGGTAAGTCAGAATTCACCCCCTCAAATCTTAATGATCATATCTTGCAATTGGCAATCAATCTAGCAAAAATCCATCGTGTTAATTGTGCAGATCTATCTTTATCATTCATGCCTAAACTGGAAAATACATATGTCGAGATGTTAAATAATAAAGATAGGGTAATCCTGGACGAAACATTAAATTTGAGCTTGATTAGAGATTTGCTGAAATCCTCCATGCCGCTACCCTCCATGAATAAGGAAGTGATTCTTCATGGTGATTATTGGCCAGGAAATATATTATGGAAAGAGGATACACTAGTTTCCATAATTGATTGGGAAGACTCTGGTTTAGGGGACCCTTTGACTGATCTTGCCAATAGTCAACTCGAAATTTTATATCATTTTGGAATGCAAGCGATGAATGACTTCACCAATCGATATAAATCCATGATGCCAGAGGTGAATTTTACAAACCTACCCTTCTGGCAATTATTTGCCGCATTGCGGTTATCTACATTTCCCGAATGGGGCTTGGAAAAAAGCAAGGAAAATATCTGGCGGAAAAGACACAAGTCATTTGTTTGTGAAGCGATTAACCGAATGCGGTAAATTAATGTTTATTCATTTTTTTTGAAAATGATTGAAGGATCTTATATGCCCGTAATTTTTGATAAAGGCATTTATACCAGTCCCTTTATCATTTATTTTCATAAACTAATAATGACTTTCAAAAAAAAACCCAGGAGGTGTTTACATGTATAATAAGCCCTGGGGGCATCCGAAAGGCGGTCAATGTCCACCACAATATTGCCCAACTCATAGAATGCCCACTCAATATAATCCATCTCAAACCTCCCCGACCAAGCAATATGTTAAAACCAATGTCATTAACACTGTTATTCCCGTTTTTCACCCGACACATACAACAACCGTGAATAAACACTTCAACACCTATATACCTCATACCCGAAGTATCGTAAAGGAGTGTTATTCACAAAGTTTTGTTTGTGGAGTACCTCAACGCCCCAGTTATTCGAGGAGAATGTTAAGATATTAATTAAAAAAACCCCGAATTGGGGTTTTTATTAATTCCTTCAACCTTTTGAATTGAGTTACAAAGGATTTACAACTGTCTGAATGCAAACTCCCTATACTTTTTAAAATTTTGTTTCTTATAAAACTCTTTTGCTGCCATGTTTTCAAACCAATAATCCAGTTCTATTAAATCTATATCATTCTTTTTAGCAATATCATAGACCTCATTCATTAGTTTTTTACCGTAACCTTTATGGGTTTGACCTTCAATGATACTAAGCTGATGCACATATACTGATTTATACTCATTTTTAAAAGCACTTTCAGGATAGTTTTTAATTTCAATCCATGCGTAACCAATTGGCACTTCATGATCTTTTAAAACTAGAAAAACAAAATTATCATTTTCAACCAAATTTTTAAAAGTTTCTTTCATTGCATTATAATTATATTCCTTAAAATACTTAGGATATAGTTTTGCATGCAGATTGTGAACATTTCGATTTAATTTTGCAATTACTTCATGATCCCTGGATTGACTTACATACATAATTATCCCCCCTGCCTATACTATATTACAATCAAGCAACGTCCACACTCCAAAAACAATCCTAGCCACTATTTGAAAAGTTAATTCGGGAAGCCAAAAAAATCAGGTCCATATTTCAAACGCTTCGCCACCACAAGCTGCTGGCTATGGATCTTAGAGAACTTGCCTAAATGAAGGAACATTAATCTTATAAAATCAGATGGAGCTTCTGATAAAACGCTTACGGCTTATCCGAAAGCCAAACTTGTCTGCCGCTGGCTTTCTTAAGGCAATCTATGAATTGTACTTACTATAAGGAATCCTATTTTCATAGGATAACGTCAGCCAAGTGAAAAAGAGGTATCGGAAACGGTTATGAGCGAATAAAATATTACGGAGAAAGTCTTCTAAATGTCCTTGCATATGTAATAGTTGAATATGTGAGTTCAAGCACGATAAAACACGATCCTTCCTTCTTGAAAGCGGATAAGGATCATGAGCTTTACAACTTAAAGTCGTGACCCTTTCCTTCCTGCACGGTTTGATTTTGTACATTCGAAATACGTGATATGAAGGGTGCTAGTACACTCTAAAAGTGGTTACCTATTTCGCACTAGGGAACATTGTTTAAACGCCAATATGGATGATATTCCGTTGATTTTTTCACAGTTGGGTATACCTTAAAACGGAGCCATATAATCATGCCGGATTAACCAAAGACTTTTGTTAAGCTTTGATTTAAGGGTCTTTAGTTGAATAAGTAGTAAAAAGGGGTCTTCATAAAAAAGACCCCTTTTCACTTGCCGATAACATCTGATTATATTAACTAAAGACTATGCACTATAGTGGGATACCTAGAATAGTGGGAAAATGATCTATTCGCCGCAGACTAGGAAT
Organism: Peribacillus sp. AS_2; assembly: GCF_026891895.1. Classification (NCBI taxonomy): domain Bacteria; kingdom Bacillati; phylum Bacillota; class Bacilli; order Caryophanales; family Bacillaceae; genus Peribacillus; species Peribacillus sp. AS_2. The sequence continues at coordinate 197,059 of NZ_JAPTGA010000009.1, read as the reverse complement.
CCTAAACCTATTAAAGTTGTGGCTAATATAGATGAAATACGGATTCTAAGTGTAGCTACGTCATCAATTTCAGTGACTAAAAAGAATTGACCATTAGCTTCTAAGATACAAGGTGATTGCATTCTTTCTTCCCCCTTACTATAAAAAGATATGATAGTATATGAAAGATATATAAAAGTGTAATAGTTTAATAGTTGATTTTAATAGAGGATAATCATTAGATTTCGATGTTATTTGCCTTAGGGGATTGCTTTTGTAGGTTAAAAGTGCGGGGACACTAAAAAAAACACATAAAGCGCAACTGCTTCCGGGAAAAACTTCAGCTTGATCCCTTTGCGTTTAGTAGTTGAGCTTCCTCTTAAAGGAGTATTTTGCCATAGTATATGAAATTTTAGCAGTTGGATGTACAATTCCACTTCTTGCGCCAATAAGTGAAACCTCCCCGTTCTTAGGAAAAACAATTGGCGGTCAAGGTTACCTTCTTGGAGCGTTCCTAAATGGACATAAAAGAAATACATCCTACTAACAAACCAATAGTGAGTATTTTGCTATTGGTGGATCACATGAATATTATATATTCTATCGAGGTATATCTTAAAATAAACTATGTCTTTACAGAGGTTCTTCAGACTGTCGACAGGTTTTTCCATTCAATGGATGGACGGATGTATTTGGCTAGATGAAAGGTTCTACCTTTACCTTCGAAATCAAGTTGCCGGCCTTACACCAAGAATGAAGACCCTTTTTCCTATCACTATGAATATAATGGGTCCAGATTTTACAGGATCTCTTTTTCTTGGTGATTGACCGTTACCATATCTTCCACCTGAAGTAATAGGCTGTTGCCGTTCCCCCCGTTATTCGTTTCTTAGGCTTTGTTCCTCAGTATGTTCTCACTGGTGATATAAGATGACGATAGGAGGAATTATCGCTTGGCTCGATTAAGACAGGTCTCATTGGACCGCCAAAACTTAGCTTTACCTCGTTTTCTTTTATCGCTTTTAAGGCATCCAATAAAAAACTTCCATCAAGTGATACACTTCCCCCCGCCTCACCTCTGATTGACTTGATGCTTTGCGTTTCTTCTATTTTCCCTAATTCCGATGAATTAGAAGATATCCTTAACTTACTATTATCAAGGATTTCGGTCGGAGGAAGCGGCTTATTATCACTTTCAGTCTAATATTGAGCGTAACTGGAAATTTTCTGCCATGACAGAAAATATGTAACTGAATATAGGTGGTATGGGTTTAATATGAGTCCTTTAGATGTTAAGATTCTTGGGGGAAGAGATTGAAAAATAGTAAGTAATATATACATAGGAGGAGTTCATCTTGAATCCTTATGCATTTTTGGCAATTGCCATCCTAAGTGAGGTGTTTGGCAGTTCGATGTTAAAAGTATCAAACGGGTTTAAAAGGTTATTCCCTTCCATTGGTGTGGTTATTGGGATGGGTTTGGCTTTTTATTGCCTATCGTTATCTTTAATAACCATCCCGCTTGGAACGGCTTATGCCATTTGGTCGGGAATAGGCACAGCTTTAACTGCTTTAGTGGGAGTTATCGTTTATAAAGAAAGCTTTAACCTGAAAAAATTTTTAGGTTTAGTCCTGATCATTGGCGGAGTGGTTGTATTGAAACTCTCTAGTGAAGGCACTTCTTAACAATTTAATAATCGGAGGTAACAACATGAAAGGATACATAGCTTTAGGAATTTCAATCATAAGCGAAGTATTTGGTACGACCATGCTTAAGCTATCTGAAGGCTTCACTCATTTATCCGCTACATTTGGGGTTATGATAGGATTTGGTATAGCATTCTATAGTTTATCTGTATGTCTTAAAACAATTCCGTTAAGCTTAGCTTACGCCATTTGGTCAGGAATAGGCACAGCTTTAACAGCATTGATAGGCGTGCTTATATGGAATGAGCCATTTAGTATCACTACATTAGGCGGCTTAGTATTAATAATTGGCGGAGTGGTTTTACTAAATGCTTCCCATACCTCCAAACAAGCGGAAGGAGAATCAAACTAAGTTTGACTCTCCTCCTCTCCCCGCTCATTCAAAAATATCAGTAGACTTCACCAAGTTCGCCGTGCAAAGTCCGTGAACTTGAATTTATCGGGTCTATGCCTGGATTCGCTATACTGAAACAAGCTTCCATCGATTAAATGGACCGTACTTTTCACAACTGCCACCATATCGAAGTCTTCAATGTCCAATAATTGTTTATCTTCTTCACTGCATGGCTCCACGGTAATTTCCTTATTTGAAAAACCAATCTGGAGCCCAAGTTCCTTTTCGATATATCCATAAATCGAATCCTCACAAATTTCCTTTGACAGGTTGCTTACGAACTCGCTTTTGAAATAGTCTTTGTCCAGGATGATTTTCTTCCCATTGATTTGCCGAATCCGGAAAACCTTCCATACTTTACCATCATCAGTTAAGTCTAGAAGCTTGGCCATATTTGAGTCGGGGGTCTCAAGCTCCAACTTATGAATGATCGTTTTGGAATTCAAATTCAACTTTTCCACCATTTCTTTAAAGGAAATCAACCCTGCTACAGGAAAATTGAATTTGCTGAAATCCAAGACAAATGAACCCTTGCCTTTGATTTTATGGATATATCCATTTTGTTCAAGCAACTGTAGGGACTTTCTCACAGTATCCCTGGATATGTCATACTCTTCCATGAAGCTGCTTTCGGAAGGAAGCTTTGAATTTGTCGGAAAGGTTCCTTCTTCAATTTTTGAAACGATATCACCATATAGCGATAGATATTTGCTGTTCATTTCATCACCACAATATATTTTTCTTAGTCTGCTACTCGTCCTTTTTCAACAAATAGACAACCGATTCATAGGGACGGAGGATAAAATCACCTGCAAGTTCTTTCGAATCGATATAGTTTGAGAGCAGGAGCTCTGAGTTGTACCCGGATAGGTCGATATCATTTGGTATTTCGAAGGACGCTTCTTTTGCATAAAAGTTATTGATGACCAAAAGTTTCTCGTTTTCATAACTGCGTATATAAGCGAACAAAGCGTCATGGTCGCCAAGAATTTCCTGATAGTCCCCATATGCAATGATATCATGTTTCTTGCGTAAGAATATAAGTTTTTGGTAATGATGAAAAATGGAATCCTGATCCATCAGTGCGTGTTCAGCGTTGATGTTTTTAGCATGATCAGGCACCGCAATCCATGGAGTCCCTTTTGTAAAGCCTGCATGCTCCGTATCTTCCCATTGCATGGGAGTTCTCGAGTTATCACGGGATTTAGCTTGAAGGATTTCGATTATTTCCTTTTCATCCTTGCCTGCCTCTTTTAAAATATTGTAATAATTAATCGATTCCACGTCCCGGTATTGTCCAATATCATTGAATTTCGGGTTGGTCATCCCTATTTCCTCCCCTTGATAAATATAAGGGGTTCCCCTAAGCATATGAATGGCTGTTGCCAGCATCTTGGCAGATTCGTTATGATACTCTTGATCATTCCCGAACCTGGATACAATCCTCGGCTGGTCATGGTTGCACCAGAACAGGGCATTCCACCCATTTCCTTCTTGCATCCCATATTGCCAGCTGCTTAAGATTTCCTTTAACTGCCTGAAGTCAAAATCTGCAAGTGACCACTTTTCCCCGTTCTTATAATCCACCTTTAAATGATGGAAACTGAATACCATGGACAGCTCCTTTTCAACAGGAGCTGAATATTTGATGCAATGGTCAATGGTCGTCGATGACATTTCCCCTACTGTCAGCACCTCTTCATCCTTCCCGAAAGTTTCTTCATTCATTTCTTTGAGAAATTGATGAATCTTGGGACCGTCTGTATAAAAGCATCGTCCATCTCCATCTTTGTCATTTTCATAGATGTCAGGTTTCGAAATAAGATTGATGACATCCAAACGGAATCCTTTGACACCTTTATCCAGCCAGAAGTTTACAACATTGAAGATCTCCTGCCTCACTCTGGGATTTTCCCAATTAAGGTCAGCTTGTGTTCGATCGAACAAATGGAGGTAGTATTCATCATGTTCCGCTACATATTCCCATGCAGGACCTCCGAATTTCGAAATCCAATTGGTAGGGGGCTCTCCATCTTTCGATTTCTTGAAAATATAATAGTCCTTATATTCTTTATCTCCAGCCAATGCTTTTTGGAACCATTCATGCTCTGTTGATGTATGGTTGAATACCATATCCAACATGATTTGGATATCCCGCGAATTCGCCTCTTTCACCAATCTTTCGAAATCATCCATCGTCCCAAAAACAGGATCAATGGATGTATAATCGGCTACATCATATCCATTATCATTTTGCGGTGAACGATAAAAAGGGGTGAGCCAAATATAATCCACTCCCAGTTTATTCAGATAATCAAGTTTTTCAATAACACCATTTATGTCCCCGATGCCGTCACCGTTCGAATCCTTAAATGATTTCGGATAAATTTGATAGATGGTACTTTTTTTAAAATCCTTCATTGTAATTCCTCCTCTTCAATCCCCGATGTATCTTTCGTAAGTATCGTAAAAAAGAGGGAGAATGCTTCTCCCTCCGCGTTATCAAGCATTTAATTTCGTTGTTTTCGTTCTAGTTTTCAAGTTCATATTAGGACGTTTGGAGAATGCTATAGTCAAAATGAATGGCACAACGAATGCGACCAGCATAGCAAGTGCAAACATTCCCATATGCTGCGGCTGGATGGATAGGATACCTGGGATCCCTCCAACACCGATTGAGTTTGCCATCACTCCAGACCCGACTGAAACGATGCCTGCAAAAAGTGAACCGATCATACCGGCTAAGAACGGAAAGCCGTATTTCAAGTTAATGCCGAACATGGCTGGCTCGGTTACACCGAGATAACAAGAAATCGTGGCAGGTATGGAAACCTGTCTCTCCTCCTGGTCCTTTCTGTTGATGTAAATCATTGCTAGCACTGCCGTACCTTGTGCAATATTGGATAACGCGATCATCGGCCATAGGTTCGTACCGCCAAGTTCACTCATAAGCTGAAGATCGATTGCGTTTGTCATGTGATGCAGGCCTGTGATGACAAGCGGTGCATAGGCAAAGCCGAAAACGGCAGCAAATAGCCAGCCAACTGATGAAGTCAATCCGGAATATACAACCGTAGAAATGACAGAACCGATTTTCCAGCCTATAGGCCCCAGAATGGTATGGGCAATGATTACAGTTGGAAGTAATGCAAAAAATGGAACGACGATCATGGAAATGGAATTGTGCACTTTATCTCTCAAGAACCGTTCTAAATACGCCAAGACGAACCCTGCAAGTATCGCTGGGATGACTTGTGCCTGGTAGCCAATCATATCGACATGGGCAAAGCCGAAATCCCAAAAAGGTATATCACTTGCCTTTGTGTTTGCCACTGCATATGCATTAAGAAGCTGTGGGGAAACAAGGGTCAAACCAAGGACGATGCCGAGAATCTGAGTCGTGCCCATTTTCTTCGAAATCGACCATGTAATCCCAACAGGAAGAAAATGAAAAATAGCTTCACCTATCAGCCAAAGGAAGGCGTGCACCCCTGCCCAAAATTGTGAAATATCCACAAGGGTCTTTGTACTGTCATCGAACATTTTAATATCCCCGATGATATTGCGGAATCCAAGAATGAGGCCGCCAACGACTATGGCAGGAATCAGCGGGGTGAAAATATCCGCAAGATGTGCAATCATACGCTGCAGCCAGCTCATATTCTGTTTTGCTGCATTTTTCACATCTTCTTTTGACGCTTCCTGAAGTCCAGCTATGGAAACGAATTCATTATAAAACGATGATACTTCGTTCCCGATTATGACCTGGAACTGGCCAGCTTGTGTAAATGTTCCTTTCACAAGCTTAATCGATTCGATATTCGTTACATCCGCCTTGGCGGGATCTTTCAGCGCAAAACGCATTCTTGTTGCACAATGCGTAACCGTCGCAATATTTTCTTTCCCTCCGACATGTTGGAGCAAATCCGTTGCTGGTTCTGTGTATTTACCCATCTCACTACTTCCTTTCCCTAGAAAGCAAAATATTGTTGTTTTTATAACCTGTACGTATAGGTTCTGTATACGCTTTCATATTATCCTGTACGTACAGGATATGTCAAGAACTTTTTCCCCCACTTTAAAAGAATTGATTATCATGGACTTTCATTTACGATTCTGTTCTTGCACATATGGATTTTGATAGCATTCATATTATCCCGTGATTTTAGACGAGTAGCTGAAAAATTCAGAAATAAGGTATAATGAAGATATAACCTCTCAATTTATATTTTAATGGTTAGAATTTAGCAGGGAAATGGGGATGAACTTATGTCTGAAACTAATAAATTTCCACTTATATCAGGTAATCTTTCACTGGATTTAGTGAATACGGAAATGGTCAGTCGTGGCCAACGGCAAGACTTATTACTATCAGAACGGGATATGCTGGACTGGCTTACTGTAATAAAAGGGAATAACTCATATTTGGATAATCAGTTATCCCCAATAATTAAAGAGAGAATTCAACGAGTATTTGCAAGCATTCTAGAAATGCGTACTATTTTAAGAAAACAATTTGAATTAATAGCAAATGGGAATTCGATTCCTGATGGGTTAATCGCCTATTTGGAAAAAAAAATCGAAAAATCGCCTTTCACATATAAATTAAGTGATCAAAAACTGGTTCCCATACCTGTTGGAGAAGCGGAAAATATCCTGCAATCTTATATTGCCTTCGACTCATTAACTTTAATTGAAAAAAATAAGCTGTCATCATTAAAGCGATGCTCGAATGATGATTGCGTCCTGTTATTTATCGATGAAAGCGGAAGACGCAAATGGTGTTCAATGAAAATATGCGGGAATAGGAAAAAGGTAGCCAGATTTCAACACCGGAAATCTGATGATGAATGAAGATACACACCTTATTAAGTTTGTCAGAATGTAAACAAATTTTGAAGTAAGCTTGTTGCCTGCAGTTTATTCATTATAAAACGATTCCAGTTAATTTCTTCACATCCATTTGGATTTCATAAAACAGTAAAATGATTCGGGTTGAAACTATTCTGAACCTCCTCTTGTCAACACACCGAGTTGGCTTTTTTTGCTATTTTTGGATTTTTAAACTAACCACTAAAAATTATTTTGACGGGTTAGTCCATTTCATGTAAAGTCTAATTATATAAAAAAGGAGGGTTCACTTTGGACCGTATTTCAGCCGCGAGGCATAATGAAAAACGCTTATTTCATATTCATTATTTATCGAAGATGAAGGGAAAAGGAAGAAGCCCTTTACAAATAGATGTAAAGGACGCAATAACGGGGTTGATTGGGGGATTTTTAACTATATTCGCCTTAATTCTTTTAACAAAAATAACATCAGCAGTGTGGTTAATGGCTCCATTTGGTGCCAGCTGTGTGCTGGCGTTCGGTCTGTGGAATGCACCATTGTCACAACCGCGTAATATTATAGGCGGTCATTTTATTTCAACATTCGTAGGTTTAGCTTCCTATCATTTTTTTGGCGATGAACCTTGGGCAATCGGCTTGGCTGTCGGATTAGCAATTGCGGTGATGATGCTGACAAAAACGACGCACCCGCCAGCTGGAGCAGACCCGCTTGTAATCATGCTTGGCCAGTATGGCTGGAGTTATTTATTTACTCCTGTTTTAACTGGTGCCGTGATAATCGTTTTACTGGCATTGTTAATTAATAATTTGCGCAGCAATCGGAGCTATCCAACCTTTTGGATTTGATTGCTTTTTAATGTGGATGAAGCATAATTTTTCAATGTTTCACTATCATGAAATAATAAACGAGGAACGCTCAGACTCCTCGTTTTTGTCAACCTTAATTGCTGTATTCCTGTTAATTAAGTTCTCCCTCGCTTTTCAATAACCTTTATCATCCATCATTTAGTTTGACTTGCGTTTCAGCAACTTCCACTCCGTTCACAAGGAGTGATATTCGATGGATCCCCATGTAATGTCGACGTGTCGTCAGGTTTTTCCAATTGTGAATCCTCACTCTTTCAACTCCTTCACCATCTGAGAAATCCCTATCTGCCAATAGGAAAATTTTACGAGAAGTTTTCTGATTTGCTTTCACAAAATCGATGGCATACTCGATGCGAAGTTTCACAGTGTTCTTTCCTTGAACTTGAAAACCGAAATGAAGTTCACTCGTTTCCCCAATAAAAATCGAATCTGGTTCATTTCTAATAAATGCGTTTGTAATGATATTCGGATTATTCAATATATCCGTGTATCCAAATAAAGAAAGGACTTCTGGATCTGCTTGACGAACTAAGGTCCTGCATCCCCGTCGAATAATCCAAATCGTGTTGGGTTCTCCGCTTTCATACCAGCGCTTAGCTGTTTCTATTACAGTTTTCGGATGATCTTTGGCAATATCATTCAAGTTATTGGCCACACTTTTGCGAACATATAGGGACGGATCGTTTTTCAGGTTCTCAAGTAATTCCAAGACGGGTGCCGGATCGGATTTGAACATCGGTAAAGATTGGCCCCAAGGTAACCTGGGCCTGCATCCCTCACTAGCCAGCCTGCGGACATGCTCATCATCATGATTGGTCCATCCCTTCATCTTTTCGATCATTAAAACGGGATCAAGTAAGATAAAAGCACGGATTGCAAACTCGGAGGATGACCTTGCTGTAAAACGCTCCAACGCATCTAGCGATAACGGCCAATCTTTCTTATTCATTCCATGTACCTCTACAAAATCAGGGAAAAATAAATATCTAAAACCCTCACAATCCTTATCAAGCCGATACAAAATATCCAAAGCCTCTTGATAATCTCTTGGAAGATGCTTTCCAAGAGTAATGGAAATGTGCCTTATTCGTTCTTTTAACTTCCTCTCGTCCCAATGCTCATCAATTACTTCCCCTTTAAACGATTCAGTAGAGAAGGACGGATGGACACCCTTTACTTTTTCACCGAATTCACGAATGAACATTTCATTATATAAATCCTTTAAAGGCTCAGCCATTTCATTCACTTCTTTTCTTCAGGTTAAATTTGCTTTTGGATACTTGCACTGCCTATCAGCTATCATTTCAAACTATGTTATGCACGATACGATCATTAAAAAAGGAAGTTTACTTTACAGAACAAGTCTGTCCAAAATCAAGTGAAGTTCATTCATCACTATTAGGAATGACTGCATAATAGCTGATTCTATAGAAATCTATAAACCTCTTTCCAATAGATGTAATCTTTGCACCAGAACCCGTTTCCCATAAGTCCATCTAATATCCCCATACAAAATCCCTCCAGGATTTTTCCTTTGTGTATAGTATGATAGTAGTAACATATAAAGTAAAATATTTCTAGCATATTAATGAATGAATCAAAACGACAAAAAGCCCACTCTAAGAGCAAGGGCCTGCTTCTAGCTTTTATCAAAGAAAAAGGGTCAGTCCCACTGAGTTAATACTTTAACACAGTGGGGACTGACCCCATTATCTATTGGACATTTTGATTTTTGCTTTATCTGACCTTTCTTATCTATTTAATTGTTTCACCTTTACAGGCTTTCTTTCCTTGCTTAATTTGATGATTTGACCGATAATACTGATGGCAATTTCTTCTGATGTTTCCGAGTCAATTTCCAAACCGATTGGAGAATGGACCTGCTCCAACTGTTCTTGCGTGACCCCTTCACTTTTTAACTTTTCAAATATGCTTATGACCTTGCGTTTACTGGCTACCATCCCAACATATGCAATCGGAAATTGCAGTGCCGTTTTTAATACAATATCATCACAATCTTTTGTAACAATTACCACATATGATTTTTCACTTAGGTTGGCTGCGAGCAAAGCCTTTCCAATATCCTCGTTCACAAAAAGGTTTGCCGCATTCGGAAAGCGTTCCTTTGTACAATAACCAACGCGATCATCGACAATGCAATAAGGATATTCAAGGAAATCAGCAAGCTTTGCCAACGCATGGCCTAAATGACCGGCCCCAGCCAGAATGAGTTCAGGCCTGCTTGTATAGACTTCAATAAAGACCCGTAACGTGCCGCCACAATTCATCTGAATTCCGTCTTTTGCATGTTTATTCAATTTATATTCAACGATTTTCGATTGTCCATTTTGGATCGCCTTTACACTATCTTCAATCACATAGTGTTCAGCCAAGCCCCCTCCGACAGTCCCTTCAATGGTACCATCCCGGTAGACAATCATTTTTCCAACATGCCTGGGAGTCGAGCCCTTTGATTCAATAATCATGGCTAAAGCAAAGGTTTCGTTTTGACGCGTCAGCATGGCCACTTTTTCCATCAGCTGCATGAAAAGCTCCCCCCTATCTTTAAACATTAATTCGGTTGATATTGCTTCATGCTAAGAAAATAACGTAAAAGATGTAACGCGACGGTTTTTCTGTATGCCGCAGTGGAGCGTTGATCGTCGATTGGTCTAATGATCTTATCGAAGGCTGCCACAATTTCAGCGATGTCTGCATCGGCTAATGGTATCGTTTTTCCAACCAGCTTTCTCTCAATATCAATGGAACGAACCATCGTAGGTCCGACCGCCCCGAAGGCAAATCGAATGTCATCGATTCGATCTTTGCTTATCCGGACAAAACCCGCAAACGATACTTTGGCAATGGCATCTGCGTTGCGGTTGCCTACTTTCTCGAAAACGACATGTGAATCTCCTAATACAAACGGCAGAATAATCTCCGTTACCATTTCATTGTGAAAGCGTTGAACCTGTCGTGGACCTTGAATGAAATCGCTAATCGCGACCATGCGATCACCATTTACGGAGCGCAACAGAAGCTTTGCATTGTATACATATAACAAAGGAAGCATGTCACCGGCTGGAGAGGCGTTGCATATATTACCGCCTAATGTTCCCCGGTTTCTAATTGCCGGGGCAGCAATTGTTTTAATTGCATTCTTTAAAGCAAAAGGAATCAACGGATTTTCAAGTAATTCACTATAGGTACAGCAGGCCCCGATGTGGAGATCCTTGTGATGTTGATACACCTGCTTTAATTCGGAAAGATGATTAATGAAAACAATCGGTTTAGGGATTTTTGGAGGTACTCCCCTTCTACTTTTGTGAAGGACCATAACATCGGTGCCTCCGGCTATGATTGCACAATCTTCTCTATTCAATTGGCTCAAAGTTTCGTCTAAACACTCGAAGCGATACGCTGTTATTTTCTCTATCATAAGCCATCACCTTTTTTAGCTGCTAGGTTAATCGCATCAACAATCATATTGTAGCCCGTACAGCGGCACAGATTTCCGGAGATGCCCTCACGAATTTCAGCCTCTGAAGGATGAGGATTTTCAGATAACAAAGCTGCACTTGCCATAATCATTCCCGGTATGCAATAGCCGCATTGCACTCCCCCGGCTATGGAATAGCTTTCATCTAAAATTTTAAATTGTTCCGTTTCAATGATGCCTTCGATCGTTTGAATATCGGCACCAGCAATCGAGCCAATTGGAATAAGGCAGCTGTTTTGCAGGAGGTTATTCACAAAAACACTGCAGGCTCCGCACTCCCCTTCACCACAGCCTTCCTTTGTTCCGATTAACTCAAACTCATCTCTTAATAAATCTAGTAATCTTGCTGTAGCAGGGGCGTCAGTTTCTACCGTTCTTCCATTTAGTGTGAATGTAATCAACCCTCTTCACCTTCTTTCATCCAAAGACTTTCAATAATGACTTCCGGTGTAATCGGAATTTGCTGAAAAGAAGTGTGCAGGGCATCCTCAATCGCAGCTTGGACTGCTGGAGCGCCTCCGATTAAAGTCAATTCACCTGCGCCCTTCGCCCCGTATGGACCATCAGCATAGGGGTTATCAAAGACCTTGCTTTCAATTGAAACAATATCCAAGGAAGTCGGCGGTCCATAATCCGATATGCTTTTTTGTTGGATTCTACCTTGTTTTGACGTCATCTTTTCCAGATAACCGTATGCTAGCCCTTGAGCCAAACCACCGTCAATTTGGCCTTTCATAATCCGTTCATCGATGACCTTCCCAACTTCATAATTGCCGTATACTTTTTCTAACTTTAAATTACCTGTTAACGTATCAACTTCTACTTCAACTATATTAACGCCCCATGAATAAGCCGGGTACGCATCTCCAGTGAAGGTTTTTTCATCCCAAGGAATCATTTCACGGTGAACATAATGCTCAACCACTTCCTGTTCCACCCCTGTTTGCCACTGATCCTTAAGTTTTTTTGCGGCCCGTTCAAGCAATTTTCCGACAATCATCGTCGTCCTGGAAGCTACGGTCGGACCCGAGTCGGGAACCTCTTTTGTGTCGGGGTAAGGGTACAAAATATCTTCGAACGGAAGGTTAAGTTCTTTGGCGACAATTTTACACAACGTCGTCAAAATACCTTGTCCCATATCAGAGTTTGAGATTTTTAGTGATACCTGGTCGTCCTTTGATTTAACCAGTTTCACCTTTGCTTTAATATGATCTCTTTCGCCACTGCCAGTAAATCCACAGCCGTGGAGGAACAGCGAAGTTCCTATCCCTTTTTTATAGCGCTGATTTTGTTGATTTAAGCGCTGAAAGTCTTCTTTTTTCTTATTGTATTCTGACACGGTGAGTACGTCCTCAATCATATCTTCCACTAATATCGGGTCGCGGAATTTACCTTTGGTGATGGTGGGATCTCCTTGTTTGACGAGGTATTTTCGTTTATAATCAAGCGGGTCGATTTTTGCCAGTTTACTAAGATGTCCAATATGACTTTCGATTCCGGCAAAGCTTTGAGGAGCACCAAAGCCTCTGAAGGCGCCGTTCGGAACGGTATTGGTTTTTAAGACATAGCCTTTTGCATGAAAATGCGGAATTTTATAAACACCAGCACTGTTTAATAATGCGCGCTGCAGCACGACAGAGCTCAATCCAACATTTGCCCCTCCATCGAGAAAGAGGTCAACACACATGCTTAAAATATTTCCTTCCTTATCAAGGGCTGTCCGATATTTGAGTTTGGCTGGATGCCTTTTCGTCGTTACCAGCATATCCTCAGAACGGTCGAACACGAGCATTACCGATTTTTTTACTGCTCTTGCGGCAACGGCTACGTGACAAGCCATCATAGAAGGATAATCCTCTTTTCCGCCAAAACCTCCGCCGGTAGGACTTTGAACAACCCTGACTTCATCGTCACCACAGGCTAATGCGCTTAGCAATGCATTTTTTATATAATAAAGACATTGCATCGATCCCTGGACGATAATTTCATCTTCCTTATAAACGGCGAGCATTCCTTGCGGCTCAAGATAGACATGCTCCTGATAACCCGTATCATATTCTTCTTCGATGATTTGATGGGCTCCCTGCTCGATAGCTGAAATGTTTTCTAAGCTTTCCCCAAATTCATAGCTTGCCAAAACTAAGGATGCTGATTTTTGCTTGATCGCTTCGTCCAATGTATAGATAGCCTGATGTTCTTCAAATTCAACCTTCACTTCATTTAACAAACTGTACAGGATATCCAGGTCTTTGCCCGTGAGCATGAGAATTGGCTCACCAATATAATTGACCCACTCATAGGCAAAAATGGGCTGATCTTCTTTGATAATTTTGACATAATTCGGTCCGGGGATATGCTCTGCTCCAACAGCTTCATACCCTTCCGGAAGATTAGGTAATTGAATGGATATGATTTTTCCATAAGCAATTGGCGATCGATACAAAACACCATAAACCATATTTTCCACTTTTACGTCACTAATATAGGGCAACTGGCCCGATACTTTACCTTTATGGTCCTTTTTGGGCACTGAGGTGCTTATGTCTTTGAGATTCATTGCAACAACACCCTTCAACTCATTTTTTTAATGGGACATATTCTGAATAGAAACCTCTTCCAATGATTTTATCAATGAGAATGATCTTTTATGATTCATTTCTATTCAAGATTTTCGTAGTTTTTATTTTTATTTTCATTTCGAGAAATTCAAAGCATTATCATAATCAATGGCTTTTTGATAATCCTCCGGTGTATCAACATCCATTAATACTCCCTCATCATCTACATTCATGTATTGCTTTTCGTAACCGTCCAGGACCACACGCAAATTACTTTCTGGATTGGTTTCGAGAATTTTCTGTTTCACTACGCTTGATAATTTAATGGGATGGCCGCCTTTATAGTCAAAGCTCGGAATAACCACGTTTCCTTTGTGTTTTGCTAGTAGCTGAACAGTCTCTTTTTTTACAAGCGGACAATCGCCGGGTGTTATAAAGAAGGTTGGGGCATTCACTTCGTTGCAGCCCTTTTGAATGGAATGAAACATTCCCTGGTCAAAGTCTTGATTATAAACAAACTTGATCTGAAATGAATAGGCATTTTCACTGATGATTTTGACAATTTCCTCTTGTATGATTTCCGCTTGAAATCCAGCTACGACGATGACCCTGCTGCATAAGCCTTCAAATTTAGAGATCGTTTGCTCCAACACGCTCATTTGCCCCATCGGCAAAGTCATTTTAAATGCATTCGCTCGGCTGGAATATCCAGCAGCTAGGACAATCGCTTCCATTTTCATCACCTTCTACCTATCATTTTTCTTAAATCTCACAATAAAAGCACAAGCGGAGGCAGGATTTGCTGTATGGACTATTAAGAGAACATAGTGTTTTTTCTTTATATGCGTAAAAGCCTCATTATATTACTTATGGTACGATTAACCGTAGTTATTTAAGAGGCAAAAAAAACAGACAGGATAAATATTTTCCTGTCTGTTTTAGTTTATTCAAAATAAGAATCAGAATCATTTCACCCCTGAATTTTCACAACATTGAAGGTATAAACTATGTTCCCACATACTATATGTGTAGAGTGCAGAGGTAGGAAATATACAAAATAAAGATGAGATGCAGTGGTACATCTTTGCTTATCTATTTTACTTGTTCATGAATTAAAGGTATACATCACGGTAATTTAACTCAGTTAGTTTCACCTTTTATAACTCCTAAAGATATCATTATCTTTAACCTTATTATGTTACACTGTAAATAATTCTAATGAGATGGGCATCGCCATCTTCATGAATACGTATTTGTTTATAATAATGTATATATATTGATTTAAAAGTGGAATTACCTTAGAATTAAAACAAAGATTACCTTTTTAGGATATCGAACCCACCAACCTTTAGCAAAGAATGGAAGGGTTCAATGAAAGGCATTGTCGGTAGAAGTCTCCTTTACGGGACTGCTAACGACAATGCCTTTTTCTTTAACTAAATCTAAATATAGGAAAGACAAAACATTTCTAATAAAAGAATGAGTGTTGTTTCCGCTATTTATTTGAATAATTTGAAATAAGGTAATTTCAATGACTAGGAGGTCCAATAAATGGAGTTTGTTACAAGTCTAAACTCATCAGTCAACATTAAAGTAATTGGTATTGGCGGCGGAGGAAATAACGCCGTTAACCGTATGATCGAACATGGAGTTAAAGGTGTAGAATTTATAGCTGTTAATACAGATGCACAAGCTCTTAATTTATCAAAAGCAGAGATCAAGATACAAATCGGTGCAACATTGACAAAAGGTTTAGGATCAGGGGCAAATCCAGAGGTAGGTAAAAAAGCAGTTAAAGAAAGCAAAGAGCAGATCCAAGAAGCATTAAAAGGTACAGACATGGTACTCATTACAGCCGGAATGGGCGGCGGTATAGGAACGGGTGCTGCCCCTGTCATTGCTCAAATTGCCCGTGAGCTTGACATACTAACCATTGGCGTTGTAACACTTCCGTTTGCGTTTGAGGGCAATAAGCGTGCAACACAAGCAGCAGGAGGGATCTCCTTAATGAAGAAAGCAGTGGACACATTAATTGTCATTCCAAACGATCGCTTATTGGAGATTTTACATAAAAATACACCAATGCTTGAAGCATTTCTTGAAGCGGATAATGTTATTCGCCAAAGTATCCAAGGTATATCAGATTTAATTGCTGTACCAGGTTTAATCAACATTGATTTTGCAGACGTGAAAACAATCATGTCCAATAAAGGGTCTGCCTTAATAGGCATTGGCAGAGCAACAGGTAAACATCGCTCTGCGGAAGCTGCAAAGAAAGCCATTTCCAGTCCGTTACTTAACACTTCCATCGACGGAGCCCAGGGTGTGCTAATGAAACTCACAGGCGCCAATATAAGTCTATATGAAGTACAAGAAGCAGCAAATATTGTTACTTCCGAGGCAGATTCAGAGTTAAATATGATTTTCGGTTCTGTTATTAATGAAAACTTAAAAGATGAAATTATAGTAATTATCATTGCTACTGGCTTGAATGATCAGGAGGTTCCATCATTGAAAATGCCTGCGCGCCCTTCAATAACAGAAATGGAAAAACGGCTGTCACACGAGTTTTGATGCAAAATACGATTATTATAATTCACCAAGACCACAGTTAGTGAAAGTCAAATAGAAGGTATGGAGCAAGAATTATCTGAAAGTCCAGAAGATGGGACATAAATAGTTTCTATTAAGCTCCTTTTAACCTTTTCATATCCATAAAAAAGGTATGGAAACTGAAGACAGTAATAGATCGGTTTGTTTTCCCGCATTTTCTATTAATGGACTGCTTTCTTCCACATATCATATTGAACGGAAATGAATGGTTTGGGAAACATGGGAAAGTGGATTGATATGGATTCAAAAAAATACTTTGAGCCTATAACCCCGATTTTCATGTTGTTTCACCTCGAAAATGAAATAGTATTTTTATTATACGGCAAAATCTTATTAGCACTTAAAAAAATTCACCAAAAATCATGGTTTGAAAAGTGATTTGTTTGAAATTTAAGAATGGGGACCTCTTTACGGAGGTCCCCATTAATGAAGGCAAGGTTTCTTGTTCAAAGATACAATTCATTACGGAATATCATGTCCCATCGAGCTAGTAAATATGTTAAACCATTGCTCTTTTTCCATGCTTAAGTTTAGTGAATCGATGGCGCTGTCCAACCGTTCTTTCTTACCGGACCCAACGATTGGCATGATTTTTGCGGGATGCCTCAACAGCCAGGCATACATCACTTCATCTATTCCATTGGCACCGATTTCTTCTTTCACGGTTTCTAACATTTTTCTTAAACGGACAGCCTTTTCGTTCGATTCCTCAAAGATGCTGCCTCCTGCAAGCGGTGACCATGCCATAGGCGCAACGCCCTTTTCCAGACATAAGTTCAAGGTTCCGTCTTCGAAGTTTTCAAGATTGTATGCCGAAAGCTCCAGCTGATTCGTCACAAGCGGATAGTCTAGATATGATTGGAGCATATCCCATTGCGGTTTTTTGAAGTTCGATACTCCAAAGTTCCGGACCTTTCCTGATTCCTTTAATTGATTAAACGCCTCAGCCGTTTCCGCCGGGTCCATCAGGGGATCCGGACGATGGATAAGTAATAAATCAATATAATCCGTTTTAAGATTCATAAGGGATTGTTCAACAGACTTTATGATATGGGTTTTACTAGTATCGTAATGGTGACTTTTATGGGAAGGACGGTTTTCTGATTGAAGAACGATGCCACATTTCGTAACAATCTCCATTTTATCGCGTAATGAAGGCTTTAATGAAAGTGCGTTCCCAAAAATCTCCTCACACGTATAGCTTCCATATATATCGGCGTGATCATATGTAGTGACGCCCCGATCCATTCCGTGTTCAATAAGAGATAGGATATCCTCGGCAGAAAATCTCCAATCTGCCAATCTCCACATTCCGTGTACAATGCGTGAAAGACTAAGATCTTCATTTAGATTGACTCTTTGCATGTTTTTCTCCCCTTTTATAACATGATTGCGCTTGCTAATTAGTCGTTTGTTTTTCTTTCATGACTGCCCTTCGTTAATCAGTGACAGCATCTATTGCTACTGTCATGAACCTAGTATAATTTAAATTTTCGGAGAATCCTAATCTTGAGTGACCCTTATCTGCCATATTCGTTTAACTTAGGTTCATGAAGGAGGATATCTCCGCCTTCTCGTTGAAGTTCACACGTTATGAACATAAGAAAAAGGCTGCCGCAGCAACCTCTGAATATTGTTAGTTCTTTTGTGTTTTCTTGTGTAATTCCACGATTTCTATCGCTAAATCTTTTGTTGTCATGGAAGTCATCAAGTGATCTTGAGCATGGATCAAGAGCATTGGAATATCGAATTTCTCACCATTCACCTCTTGTTGAATCAATGCGGTTTGGATTTTATGTGCAGCAACAAACTCATGTTCCGCTTCCTTTAATTTATCCTGGGCATCACTTGATTTACCTTGTTTTTGCAAGGCAATGGCCTCCATTGCACAACTGCGGGCATTCCCGCTATGGAGAATTAATTGAAATGATAATTCTGATAGATCCTCTTTTGTTTTCGTCATTTTACCACTCCTTTTGATAGTATGTTATTTTGAAATTAATTGGAGGGCCGTACGCAATACTTCCTTGCCATTACAAGTTCCATAATGCATTGGATTTATCGTATCTACAGGTATTCCTTTTTCATCCCCTATTTTCTTTATATCATTAAGTTGATACCGAACTTGAGGGCCTAAAAGAATAACATCCACCTCATTTATATGGTTTCTTACTTCCATAGTGGCAACAGCCTGGATTTTCACGCTCAATCCTTCTTCCACCGCCGCTTTCTCCATCTTATTAACCAAAAGACTAGTGGACATACCTGCAGAACAGCATAATAAAATATTCATCATTATTCCTCCTTATAAATTAGGTTAGGTTATTTAATCAATCTAAATGTGCCCCATGGTTTAATATAATCCAGTAAAAAAAGTTCCTCTTTTACAACATGGGCGACTGCATTTTTACGTTCATCCAATGGCATATCCCTTAAGATGACTTGAAGTTCGCCTTTGTATTTACCAAAAGAATCATTGCCGATGAAAACGGCCCCTTTGCGCTGTGGGATACTTTCCCGGACTGCAAAATCTTCATTCGCATATTTTTTTCGGACCTCCACTGAACGGACCATATACTCGCTGATATCACCACGGCGAAGGTGTAATTCATCCAGTACAACTTTTTGCTCAATTGGTGACGCATCCGAATGGAGTTCCACTTTCAACTCGATCATGTCACGCTGTAAGGCCCCCAGCATTCTTAGTTCCTCTTCATTAGCGTAAGCATTCCCAATGATGACATCATCAATTAAACCTGTTGCCCATAGATGCTTGGCTTGTACATCAATTGAAAGTTCACGGTGCTGTTCTAATGTGCATAATCCATCATTTATACTCCAAGGACCTATATCACCGGTCTGTGAAGTAACGAATGCAGCTGTACGAATGCCATGTTCTTTAAACCGTTTACTGCAGGCGATGAAGAAGTCGTAAGGAAGACCTGTGAATTTTTGGGGAAAGAAATTATGACAGCCAATGATTTGATTTTTATTGCCCTGATGCGTCAGAATGTTCGATAAATAATCAACATCATTACTCATATTCAATTCGATTTTCAATCCATAAGGATTATAGGTCATTTTAGCTTCTTTCAAGCCATCGAATCCAAGATCCAGACGAACGCCGTCAGCTCCCATTTCTGCGAAAAAACTTAAATCGTCATAGCTAATATCAAACTTATCGAAAACAGCTGGAGCAACATCAAGTATGACTTCCATATGTAGCGCTTTCGCATAAGAAATAATATTTTTATATTCTTCCATGACAATTTCATATGGTTTTGAAACCGATAATAAACACGTGAATATTCGTTCAAAACCATAACTATGGGCAAGTTTAATATATTGCTTGTCTTTATCCGGTGTAGAGTGTTCCGGATAAATTGAAATACCTAATCTTCTCATAAGCTATCATTCACTCCTTTTCTACTTTCTTTCCATTGAGCCCGCTTAGTTTGTAATCCCATTAAATAGTCACGGTAGCGGGAGGATACCATTACAGAACAAATAATCGTTGGTACAATGACAATCAAATAATAAGTCGATCCCATTGCGGTAAATAGAAAGATTGAAAAGCTAATGATTAAAATAGACAGGCCAACCGATTTCCATGGTGTTAAACTTTCACCTAGCCGGGTACGGGAAAAAATGATTTGCGCCCCGACAAATGATAGAATTGCGAATATTATTTCAGGCATATTTAATGCCCGCTTTCTTTTCTTCCGGTCCAGCTTCTATTTTATTTTCATCACGTAGATGCTGCTTCTCGAACATCTTGAAAAATGGAAAATAGATCATTAATGAGATGACAAAATTCAATAAAACGAGAACCCCGGCCATGATTGTCCAATTTGTACTGATGACAGCGGCAATTGGACTAAAGACCGTGAACGGCAGTTTAGCCATTATCATCGGTATTAACCCTAATTGAAAGAATGTATAAGAAACGATGACATTTACCAAGGGGGCAACGATGAATGGAACCATTAAAATGGGGTTCATGACAATCGGCGCTCCAAAAATAATAGGTTCGTTAATATTAAAAATCCCTGGAACAAAGGACAGCTTACCCAGCTCTTTCAAATACTTCGATTTTGAAAATAGGAATAGTACAACAAGTGATAATGTCGATCCCGCCCCGCCAATCCAGACGAACCATTGAATGAATTGTTCGGTAAATAGGTTGGGCAAATTCGCCGCATTACCCGTTCTTGCAAATGTATCCATATTCTCGAGAATCGCCGAATCCCACATCGGCCGTATGATCGGACCCAATATTGCCGGTCCATGAATACCAAGAGACCAAAAGAAAACGATGAGAAAGACTGTAAGCAAACCTCCTATTAAACTATTGCCAACCAATAAATTTTTGAGAGGTGACACCAAAGTAGTGATGATCGAGTTAATGTCAAAGCCCAAACCATATCGAATGCCCCAGAAAAGAAGGACCACGACCAATGTTGGAATCAGGGCTGCAAAGGAATTCGAAACCATTGGCGGAACGCTTTCCGGTAATTTGATTTTTATATCGCGTTTAATCAAAAAATGAAAAATCTCAACGGAAATCAAGGATGTTACTATTGCCCCGAATAAAGATGCTGCGCTTAAAGAGCTGATAGGTAACCAGCGACCGGCTTCTATTACTCCTGGAACGGATTCCATGACTTGTGTAGGCACAACACATGTAATCAGAAAAGCTAAGACTGATAGAAGGCCTGCACTGAGCTGATCTAATTTATAATGTCCTGCAAGCGCTGACCCCACCCCAAAAGCTGCATATAAAGCCATTGCTCCGACCGTAAACCGAAACGGAACATCCAAAGCGGCACGATAAGGTGCAATCCATTCGTCATACCCATTGATTGGAAAATTTAACAAAATAACAAAGAATGATCCAATAATCGTCAGTGGAAGTGTTGCCAGAACACCGTGCCTGATTGCCAGCAGATGTCTTTGTGAACCAATTTTGTTTGCGACTGGAAGCACTTTCATTTCGAGTATCCCCATAAAATTATTCAATAACTTTTCCCCCTTTTGATTAAAAGTCTGAAAAAACACACAATTACAATAAATAAACATTATAACGTTATATTCATTATGTCAATATTTTTATTAAAAATATGGTTTATGTTATAAACTTTGAAATCCAAGAATACATAGTGCAGTTATAAATCCGCTGTTGATAAAAGTGGCGCAAACCCTTCTCGTGACTCCCCAAGTGCACAAAAAAAGAAAACTGGAAAATTGATCACTGCCAATTTCCTGCTTTCTTTTTTGAAATCACTTTTCACTTCCAGAATTGAGTGCAAAGATGAACCAAAGCCTACATACATTTCCCTACACTATATTTGTTAACCCTCAATTAAAGGTATATGATAGATTAAAAGACTGAAGGTGGAACGGCCTATCAATTCTGAAACGAGAAAACCAATAAACATTACCCTCAATCCGTACTTGAATAATAGACTCGCTAATTTGGCTGAAGAAAGAGGTATCCCCATCGAAAGACTGATGGATAAAGCGGTAGACTTGCTGCTTGAATACATGGAAGATAATGATACCGTTAATCAGGTGAAATACAGTAATAACGAAGCGATTGAAAAGAATAATGAATTGATTGCAAAAAGCAGAGAGTTCATAAATAAAAAACAAGCACATAACCCTTAGGTAAAGTACTTGTTTCATACTGTAGGCAAACTTGATGAAAATCGATTTTGCCTACAGTTTTTTATGGTTTTTATAATTTGAACGTTGGATTTTCACTCCAGGCACTCGCTTTTCGCGGGCGGACAACCCTCGGCGCCTTTAAACCTGCGCGGTCTCCCCTAGACTTTGATCTTCATGGAATGAATAAAACTAGAATTGATCTCTAATCATGATTCTATTCACCATCCCACTGCGGATTCCAAACGACTTCCCAAAGGTGTCCATCAGGGTCTTGAAAGTGTGCAGAGTATCCTCCCCAGAAGGTGTCATGTGCCGGATCGGTTATGATCGCTCCAGCCCTTTTTGCTTTTTCCAACACAATATCCACTTCCTCTTTACTGCCTACATTGTGACCAAGGGTAAATTCAGTAGGGCTTGCCGGAGACAAAGGAACCTTGGCTTCATGAGCTATATCCCTTCGATTCCATATGGCAAGCTTTAAGCAACCTTGCAGGTCGAAAAAGGCAACGGCTCCATGCTCAAATTCTTTGCCCACTATTCCTTCTGTCTGAAATCCCAGGCCATCCCGATAGAATTCCAGCGATTTTTCCAAATCATCCACACCTAATGTAATGACAGTAATACGTGACTTCATGGTTGTCCCCCTTCTTCTTAGTTTCTCCTTCTATTGTTTACCAACGCTTCTAGTTCAAGCCAGATCAAAATAAACAGGTTTTTTTGTGAATATAAACTGAATTCATGTATAGTAGAATGATTAACTGATCAAGCTCGAATATCAGGATTTACTCATTCACTTTACTTAAAATGTAATGATCCGAAAGGAAAAGCGATTACCAATGATTTCATTTATCCTCACCTTGAAACGTTTTCTAAAAGCACTCTGGTCCGCTTTTAAATTGAAGAACTTCCAGGTTCTTTTCGTCTTGGTCCTCGTTATGCTATTTTCCGGCACGATTTTCTATGTTAAGCAGGATGGTCTGACTGTGATTGAATCCCTTTACTTCTGTGTTGTTACTCTTAGCACGGTTGGGCATCCCAGTTTTGAACCGCAGACAACATTAGGAAAAGTGTTAACAATGATTTATATTGTAGGCGGCACCGGATTATTTATGGGCTTAATAGGATACCTAGCATACGCAATCATAAAGAAACCGGAAAACGGGAGCAACAGCAACAAAATCTGAATGCAAAGGAATGCTTATAATAATTGGCATTCCTTTTTTATCGTAATACAATCACCCTTCACTACAACAAGTACAGGTTCTCTGCTGAATAACAGTTGTTTATGTAGGAGCACAAATCTCCCTTTATATTGGAGACCGTCGAACTTTCATTAACATAGGATGTTAGTGAGACGGCATTCGTACAATATATATTTTATTAAAAATAATTATTTTCTTCATAAGTAAAGTACTAGGAAACAATCAAAAAGAATTCAATATTAATTTTCCAAGAGACTATATTGAATTGCTAAAAATTAAAAATGGCGGGTAGCTCAAATATCAGCCTTTGCCCCTAAATTTTAAAAGTTCTTGAGCTGTTGATCTACATTATCTTTATGGAATTAAAAAATGTCCCCACTCAAAGCAAGTAGGGACTTTTCAATGTTTCGCAGTAAAAATAGGTGTAGGGTATCCACGTTATTCTTTTGTATTGATCATTTTAAAAAAAAGACCCTCTCTAAGGGTGGGCTTTGAAAGATGGAGGAACCTTGGAGATATTGTTCACCTTACAAAATAAAAAGGGTCAGCCAATCTGTCAAAACCCTATCTGCATACTTTTGCTCTATATATACATTTACTTTCTGGAGCATATACGGTCTATTGCCATAATCGTTGCATTTCTTCTGCAGTCACTGCATCTGCTTTGGTAACATGAACAGTACCAAATGGATGATTAGGAGGAGCATATATCGAGTAAAGCTTTAGAGGAATATTACCTGTATTAACTACATTATGCCATGTGCCAGCGGGTATCATTATTGCATAATCATCATAGACGTTTCTTACAAAGTTTAAATTATCCTTTCTATTGCCCATTTGAACAACCCCTTGACCTTGTTCAATACGTAAAAATTGGTCAACGTTTGGGTGAATTTCTAAACCAATATCTTCACCAACTTTAAGACTCATCAATGTAACTTGCAAATGTTTTCCTGTCCATAAGGCGGTACGGTAGGTTGTGTTTTGTTTCGTACCCTCATTGATATTCAATACAAATGGCTTACGTCCATAATCTTTTACCTCAAAATTATTTCTTCCATTTGATGATTGTAAATAGCCCAAATGATTAACATTATTTACACTCCAATAATCAGGATTTCTTAAATGGTTATACATTGGTTCATTAACATAATAAGAATTTTGATATTGATAGGGATGTGGATGGATATAAGGAGCATAGTACATTTTTCTCAACCCTTCACAGTTTTTAAAATTATCATATGCACTTGTTAAGTGAATGTACTTGAAACATAAAAAAGCCCCTACTTATATGAGTAAGGGGCTTCAGACTGTAGACAAACTCGATGAAAATCGAGTTTGTCTATTTTTATGCCTTGTACAATTTGGACGTTGATTGGAACGTAGGGCACTCGCTTTCCGCGGGCGGTCGGGGAGCCTCCTCGGCTTTCGCCTGCGGGGTCTCCCCTAGACGCGCTTTCTAAGCAGGAGTCTCGAACACCCGCTCCAATCAACTTTGTCTTACCTTTTAGATAGAACACTTTTGCCTGGAGTCATTTTTGTTTTCAACAGTAACGATGGCTGCCTTAATCTTAGCTCCCCATAGCCATTTAATGATCAAATATTCTTTTGATCTCCAATCAGGATGAATTTACTTTAATCCTTTATATTGGTCTTTTAATAAATGTAAAATAACCTAAATCATAATGGCCCTCTCGATTGAGAAGGGCCTTTTATGGATTGCACTTATTCTTCAAGCTCTTTTTTCTTGTTCAAGAGTTGGAGGTATTCCCTATCCAATTCCGCTTTTTCTTCTTCCTTCATAACACTGGACAGTTTACCAAGTGTCTCGATGATTTGCACTTCAATCATAAGAAGCTCAGCCTGTTTATCTTCAAGGCCATCCTTGCGAGTGGCTGATTTTGTTGATTCCTTATTTATAGCACATACTCTCGGAGGTTCTTTTTCAAATGAAAGTGAATGTGTTGCAAGAGATTCGATCAATGAACGATCATGAGTCACAAAAACGATCGTTCCTGGATATGCTTTTAACACTTCTGTTAAAGCCTCTTTAGTATGAATATCCAGGTAATTTGTAGGTTCATCCAAAACCAGTACATTATAGTTTCCCAAAAAAACTTTTGCTAGGGAAGCCCTGACTTTTTCCCCACCGCTTAAAAGTGATACTTGTTTGTGAACGTCATTTCCTTTAAAAGCTAATCGTGATAAAAGTGTACGAATAAAGGCTTGTTTGTAGGGACTGTTCTCCAATATATTTTCGAGAACCGTTTTACTTTCATTTAAATTTTCTTGTTGTTGGGCAAAAAATCCAATCTTTGCTGGCATCGCGACATATAAATCTGGGTGCCTTTCAACTATCTTTTTCAATAATGTCGTTTTTCCTGAACCATTTTGACCACTGATGGCGAGTCTGCAAGCTAGGGGGACATCTCCGAAAATATGTTGTTTCAGCACCCGTGACCCGACTTTCAGGGAACAGCCATTAAATCGAATGACCCTTTTGCTATGCAAAGATGGAAATTCTGAAATATCAAAGATGATGGGGGGATCTTCCCTCGGTTTTTCTCTTTTTGCTAATTTTTCGATTCGAGTTTCGATCGCTTCAGCAGAACGGTTCAATTTCGCCTTCTGTTTCCCGGAGCTCCGTTTATGCAGCCTTGCTTCTGAATTACCCATTCGTTTAGGGGCTTTCCTAATTGAATCGGATTTGGCTTGGAGGTTTTGTGCAGCCTGTTTCAACCGGTTCTTTTCGCGGGTATACTCTTCATATTGCTTATTTTCCTTTTCTGTTTTTACCTGCTTTTGTTCTATATACGCTTCGTAATTCCCTTCATATACCGTTACCTTGCCTTGCTCAACTTCCCATATTGTTGTACATAGATGATTCAAGAATGCTTTATCATGTGAAGTAAGCAAAATAGCGCCATTAAAAGATTTTAAATCTTTTTCCAATTGTTCAATTCCGAATATATCCAAATGGCTGGTAGGTTCATCCGCGATCAATACATCCGCACCGGAAGAAAGGGCTGCGGCGATTTTTCTTCGGGTTCGTTCACCGCCGCTTATGATTTCTTGATTCTCATCGGGCAGTTTCCATATACTCGTTAATGCCCCGCTTATTTCTTGTTCAGTTTCTTCCATCTGCGGGATATAGCTGACTGTTCCATAGCTCTCGATATGACCGGAATCGGGTTCCCTCACTCCCGCTAGTATGGAAAGCAGGGTCGTTTTACCTTCTCCATTCCTGCCAACCAAACCAACACGGTCATGACAGTAAGGATGAAGTGTATCAACAGATAGAACTTCACGGCTTCCGTAACTTTTCTTTAAATCATTCGCTTTTAAAAATAACATAAAAAAATCCCCCTCCATTTTTCTAGAGAGAGTTCGCCTGTTACTAAATTAATATACATAAACCAAATATACCTCATCTGATTGGATATCAGAAAAAGTAATTGTATATGAATTAGTACCTATAAACGAACAGACGAATCCCATCTCTAAACATAATCATTAAAAACCTCACATGGGTATCTAAAAAGATTTTGTTCAAATGAAAAAATGAATTCACTTTACTTACCGATAAATCCGGTATGCAAACAAAGTGACGGCTTATTTTCATTGAACATATCTAACCGATTACACCCATTGAAATTGATTCAGATTTACTGTTTATTTGATAAGATTACTGCTTCAATGTATAAGGTACCTTTTCCTTCCAATGTAATGAATTAATGATTGCATATCATTCATATGTTTGTAAAGCAGATTTAGACCTTTTTTTAATTCATAATGAAAGAGAGAGTTAATTGGGCTCTACATGGACATGAACATCATACACTCCATGATTTTTCATCATCACTTTTTCTACATGTGTCGCTATATCATGTGCTTCTTTAATATCCAAGGTGGAATTGACGAGGATCACAACATCAATCACTTCATTGTTCCCGTAATTTCTTCCTTTAATTTCTTTTATCCCCTTGACTCCATCTACATTTGTAATTACATCCTTATATAGATGAATTTTATTTTCATCAAAACCGTCAGAAAGTTCATGTGAGGCTTGACTGAATATATCCCAGGCTGTTTTGCATATTAATAATCCGACAATGATGGCCGTAAGGGGATCAAGCCAAGGCATGTTTAATTGGGATCCGAAAATCCCTATAGCTGTTCCTATACTTACCCAAGCATCGGAAATATTATCTTTCGAAGCTGCCATAACGGCTTTACTGTTAATTTTCATAGCAAGCTTTTTATTATATCGGTATACAAAATACATGGCTATTGCTGATAAAACACCTACATATCCGGCAATAATGTCAGGTGATTCCTCTCCACCTTTAAGCATGGAAGCAACAGCATCTATCAATACTTGTACACCAACGGCAAACATGATAAATGAAGCTACCATTGATGCAATCGTTTCACTCTTCCAATGACCATAACCATGATCTTTATCGGCGGGCCTTTGAGCTAGCCTTAAACCGATCAGTACGGCAAGGGACGCGATAATATCAGTCGTGTTGTTCAACCCATCCGCTTTTAAAGCCGCTGAGTCGCTTATGTATCCGATAGCCAGCTTTATGATTGATAGACAAATATAAGCAATAATACTGATGATTGCACCACGTTCGCCTAATTTGAGGTCATTATATTTTTGTTCTTCCATTCAACTTCCCCCCACAATTAAGTACCTGAATATCATATCAACTTAAAAATGGGTGGGTCTATAGCAACCTTTTTGTATCGCTTTATATAAGTAAGTGATAGATAACTATGTTGCATATGGCAAACTATCTGAATAGAATAATATTTATGGTAGTTTTATTATAGGAAAAGCCCTTATGCTGCAAATTCCCCTCCGAAATAAGATTTGTTGCATTAGAAAAGGGTTGCGGTAACACAACCCTCACTGCTAAGTAGAAGTACAACTTATTTAGGGAATGAAGTTCCTACTCATAAATAATATTATATGTCGGTTTAATCACACCGTTTGGGAATTGTTTCATTTCAACTAAATCTAATTTTAGACTTGGCTTAATACTGCCGAAAAGAGGAATGCCTTCACCAATTATGACTGGATTCACTTTAAGCACCAATTGATCAATGAGTTTATGTTTCAATAACGTTCCAGCCAGTTCTCCGCCCCCGCAAAGCCATAGCTTTCCGTCACTTTGCTGTTTGAGGTTTTCAATAAACGCAACAGCGTCACCTTCGATAAGTTCTACCTCCTCATTCGATTCAAACTGAAGGGAGCTCGAAAATATATAATGTTTCAAACCCTTATAACCTGGTTCACCCGGTTTGGCTCCGAATTGAAATCCAAATTCATATGTTTTACTTCCCATCAACACCGCTTCATATTGCTGGATATCGGATAAAAAGTCCGGGACATGATCTCCTTCAAATAAGAAAAAAGAATGATTGATATCCCCTTCCAACATTGCTTGGTCTGCAATGAAATGATCCAGTGAAACGGCTACATGATATACCAATTGTGCCACTTAGCATCCCTCCAATAGAGATTACACATTCTACACGTACTTTATTTCGTTAGCCTCATATGGTATCAGATAGCCATATCGATTATTCTTTTGATATAGTATTCATTTGTTTCGACACCCAATTGAGTAAATAGGTATTCATTTAGTGAGGAATTCTGGGATCATACGTCTCAACGTTTTAATAATTTCATTTGAATTGCGGCCACAATCCCAACTTTCCAACAGGGATAACTGCTTTCCAGCTAACTTACTTCTATTGCCCTCAATTTTTGTCCATACTCCATAGGGAACATCTAAATGCTCTTCCATTTCCATATACCAACCAGACACAATCAGCCACCGTATCCTATCAAGATTGGATAGTGCATATAGCATTTCCCTTCTCATAACAGCCCTGTAGGTTTCATGGACAAATGCAAGCTTCCTCTCCAATGCTCAACTTCATCAGGTGTAGGTTTATACACTTTCTCTGCCGATTCTTTTATAATAGGACTCATAATATTAAAAGGATCATAGATGACTTCTACCTCTTTTAACCAAATGGAGGGAACAATTTCCTTAGGTGCATGATACCAGCTATCAACTTTTACAAAGGTATTATAATGAGTGACGACATACGGTGAATAAGGATTGCAGTCTTCGTGAAATGAAACATCTCCCCAATTATTGGCTCTATCCCTTTTTCCCTTTAAAAACTTCTGCTTTACGTTTTGGATTAACAATGGTGTGCAAATCTATATCGGAGTATTGATCATCGTTTCCTTTTGCTAATGAACCAGCAATGTAAATAGCCCAAACATCAGGATCTGCCAATAAATCTTTTAATGCATTTTCCAAAAGAATATCGCGTTGTTCCGGTAAAAATGCATCTCTTTCGTTATGGTTGCTAACGAATCCCGCACACAAGACCATCTCCTTTTTTTGTAAAGCCGTCAAAGTAATATATATTCGTGAATCAGAATAAAATCCCTTTAGCAGAATTGCCGTGTCAGATATATATACTGCTTTTTACCTCCTTGTTTTCTTTGCTGAGTACCTCTTTACCGGGCAACTATCCTCATTCTCGCCTATGTGGTATTATTTTGAATATTAAATTAAAAGGAGGCATCATTTCATGTTATTTGCAAATACTCCCGAACCGCCCTATTACGCTTGCATTTTTACTTCGCTAAGAAGCGATAAGGATGCCGCAAGCTATAATTCAACCGCAGAATTCATGGATGAACTTGCCGCTCAACAAGATGGCTATTTAGGAGTCGAAAGCGTAAGAGATCAAAACGGGTTAGGAATTACCGTATCCTATTGGAAGTCCTTGGATGCCATAAAGCTTTGGAAGGAAAATGCCGCTCACAAAAAGGCACAAGAAAAAGGTATGAAAGATTGGTACTCGTCATACACTACCCGAATTTGTAAGGTTGAAAGAGATTATACAAGCAAATGAGTAAACTAAGATTTATGAATATATAGTTATAAAAAAAACCGCTCTACTATTTTGGGTTTGTAAATTCGAACGTTGATTTCCATTCCAGGCACTCGCTTTCCGCGGGCGGTCCGGGAGCCTCCTCGGCGCTCTTCGCGCCTGTGGGGTCTCCCTTGGACGCGCTTTTCCCGCAGGAGTCTCGTACCTTCCATTTCAATCAACTAGATTTTTTTTCACTTTAGGATGTTCATCCAAAACCATGTTCAAGACTAATTCCCAATATGAATTTTTACTGTTTTGTGAAACACTTATTAAATTCGACAATTTCACCATACCCTTGGAGAGTAACTTTCAGATACCAAAGCCGCTTGCGGTTAGAACTTTTTTTAACTGAAATCAAACTAGTTTTCCATTGAGTTTGTCTTCAGATCGCTAAAATCCCAATTGGTAATTATCCCTTTCAGTAAAATCGTAAAAGGGCTTCGGGATGAGTGCATTCCGAAATCCACTTTTGTCGACAAACAGGGACCGCTTCTTAAACGATCTTCATAATGAATTAATTAAAAGGAAATGCCGTTAAGATCTTCCTTTATGAGTGAGTACATGTATAAATCATCGAATTTGCCACGGGTAAATTCATAATGCCTAAGAAGTCCTTCTCTTCTAAATCCTTGTTTTTCCACTAGTTTTTGGGATGGGTGATTGTCAGGTTCAATTAAAGCTTCAATCCTTTCCAGGTGAAAGTGGCGATAACCATACATAACAACGGCTTCCAATGTTTCACTCGCAATGCCTTTTCCCCAATGGTCTTTACTTAATTCATATCCAATTTCAGCACGATGGTGTTTAGTTACCATATTCAGAAAACCACAACTTCCTATAACCTTACCGGAATCTTTTAATGTAATTCCCCATCTAATTCCCGAACCTGTTTCGAATATAGATTCATACCACTTAATTTCATCCCATACATCATTTACTGTCTCGAATGGATCTAACCCCATTGGCTTCACCACATCTGTATCAGATAGATATTTGAACATGTCACCCGCATCTTCCAGTGTCACTTCCCTTAATATCAATCGTTTGGTTTCAATAACCGGAAATACCTTCTCCATTCAATTTCCCTCCTCCAAACTCCCATTTCCATATTCAACTATTTAATCATTACCTAATTAAAGTCGATAATCAACGCATTATTGCTTAAAAATTAATGTTAATAACTAAAAGGCGTCCCTACTCTCGTAGAAACGCCTTTTTCGTTTACTTCATTATTTTCGGTTCCTTTACTGCAGAGATCATTAAAAACATGGGCCTTCGATTTTCATCTTTCATTTCAGGAACAATTTTTAACATGTCATCAGAAGGCATCGGTTCCTTTACTACCTTAATGCTGAACAAAAATTCAATATAAGGCAAAAAAAAACAGCCATTAATATTGTTGTCTTTTATTTTAACAAAAATAAATAGGCAGCCCTGTTTTGTTGTCCATCATTGTCCATATAGGACCCTTCCCACCCTTTGTACATAGTCTGAAAGGGTAAACAAAAAAAGGAGGATTTCTTGAATGTATAATTACACTTACTACCCTAATAATGTGCATTATTATATAGATGGAGAACGAATACCTGGCCCGGGCGGCGGTCAATGGGACGGACATGGTGGCGGTCATGGCGGCGGTCAATGGGACGGACACGGTGGTGGTCATGGCGGCGGTCAATGGGACGGACACGGTGGTGGTCATGGCGGCGGTCAATGGGACGGACACGGTGGCGGTCATGGCGGCGGTCAATGGGGCGGACACGGTGGCGATCATGGCGGCGGTCAATGGGGCGGACACGGTGGCGGTCATGGCGGCGGTCATGGCGGCGGTCATGGCGGCGGTCATTGGGAACACGGACAATGGATTCCACGCTGTAGGAGAGTATGGGTTCCCGGATTTGGTTGGAATTGGATTTGTAGATGGTGAAAAAAAAGACAGCTTATGCTGTCTCAGTTTGTAGACAAAAGGGGTTCGGAATTAAAAAATTCCGACCCCTTTTTGAAATTCCTTTGAATTTTCGCCTAAAGTTAAGAGATTGGGGCTCAACGAGCCCACTATGTTAGGCCATTTTTGGACCTCGCCCTGTCCCATTGGCCATCTTCTTTAAATGAATGGCAGCGAAAGTAAGCATCGCCTGCATCGACAATTTTTTAAGTCCCTTTAAAGTAGTCCAACGCATACCATGCTTTTCTTTTGCATCTGCGAATACACGCTCAATCGTTTCTTTACGTTTTGCATATATAGGTCTTGCATCTTAATGACGACGCAGATGATCTGCTTCTTCCACATGTGTTTGCCAGATATGCCGCTTCGCAACTTTTTGACAGTCCTTGCTTTCTGTACAACGAGATAAAAATGAGCAAGTTGTACAAATTTGTTTTGGCGATTTGTACTCGCGATAGCCCTCTTTATTTGTTGTTGAGTACTTTAAAGTTTCGCCCGAAGGGCAAAGGTAACAATCAAAATGTTCATCGTATACATAGTTCTGTTTGCGGAAAAATCCTTCTTTGGTGCGAGGACGTGTATAAGGTAATGCGGGTATGATTTCTTTGTTAAAAAGGTAGCTTGTAATCGCTGGTGTTTTATAAGCTCCATCTGCGGCAACGGCTTCCGGTTTTCCAACTTTCTCAATCACTTGTTCAACTAGTGGCTCTAAGATCTGACTGTCATGTGTATTTCCAGGTGTTACAATCGTTCCCAATACAAAATCGTTGCGGTCTGCGGCCGCGTGGAATGAAAAGGCAAACTGTTTTGTTCGTTCATCTTTCACATAGTAGCCACTCTCAGAATCCGTTATACTTTCTTTAATCTCTTTGGTCTCTTCAAATTTATCTGGTGGAAAAGGCTTTTTTCCATGGTTTTCACGATCTTGATTGACTTCCTCTTGAAGACGTCCTTGATACGCTCGTGTTTCTTTACGAACGATTTTCTTTTCAAATTTCCGTTTATTCGCACTGGCTTTCACATGTGTGGAATCCACGAAAACGTGTTCAGCACTTATTAACTTTTTATTAGCAGCTGTCATTAACATGCGATAGAAATTCTGTTCAAACAGGTCTGTATCTTTAAAGCGTCGCTCATAATTTTTCCCGAACGTGGAGTAGGAGGTACTTTATCATGGAAACCATAGCCTACTCCAGGCAAAAGTGTTCTATCTAAAAGGTAAGACAAAGTTGATTGGAACGGAAGGTACGAGACTCCTGCGGGAAAAGCGCGTCTAGGGGAGACCCCGCAGGCGAAAGCCGAGGAGGCTCCCCTACCGCCCGCGGAAAGCGAGTGCCTGGAGTGGAAATCAATGTCCAATTGCTACAAGCCATAAAAATAGACAAACTCGATTTACATCGAGTTTGTCTACAGTCTGAGGCGTCCCTACTTTTGTAGAAACGCCTTTTTTTCATTTACTTCATTATTTTCGGTTCCTTTACTGCTGAGATCATTAAAAACATGGGCCTTCGATTTTCATCTTTCATTTCAGGAACACTTTTTAACATGTCATCAGAAGGCATTGGTTCCTTTACTGCCTTTATGCTGAAACCTGCACCAATCAAGTCATTCATATATGTTGAAATCGTTCGATGATACTTTACTACGTTATCGGTTAAGAAGGTTGTTTCTCTTACACCTTCATACTGATAGTTGTCAACTGGCCAATGCAGATGATTGCCGTGGTCATCGTCATACCAAGCTTGTTCGTTGCGAGAAGTAAAGATTGGATGTTCAACCGAGAAAACAAAAGTGCCTCCAGGCTTTAAACAATCATGGACCTTTTTGCAGATTGCCTCATATGACTTAATGTAATGAAAAGCCAATGAACTGATAACCACATCAAATTCAGAGCTGGAAAAATCGATATCTTCAATCGGCATTTTAATATATGAAATACAAGGGTCATCCGTTTTTTCACGTGCTCTTTGAAGCATATTGTCGGAAATATCCACACCAACGACGGAACTTGCCTGTTGCTCTCGGGCAAATCGGCAATGCCAGCCGAAACCGCAGCCCAAATCAAGTACCGTTTTATTACGCAGATTTGGCATTAGCTCTTTTAATACATGCCATTCTCCGGCAGCTTCGAGTCCTTTGACTGATCGTGGCATTTGCTCATACGCAGAAAAGAAATTTGCATCATCATATTTGTTTTGTTTCATAACTCATACATCTCCTATAATTCAAGATAGCCTCCTAAGATTAATACCACATCTATTACAGGAGGCTACCTATCTCCTTCTCACCATTTTTTTCACCTCATTATCTTGATGGATCACTGTCCTAATACTAACACATTGCTTGTTTTCCTACCCTCCCACCTAAAGAACAAAATACTTCAAATTAGTTGTTATCCTTGATTTCAAATTGTAGGCATTAGGCCTTATCTCCTAATGTCTTTTTTAGTAATAAGTCTTTTTTACTCATCCTTAATAAGTTATCGAGAAGATAAGCAAACTATACCTTATTGCAGCTTATACGGAATCTTCCCTACCTAGGCTTATTCTCAAAAATTACCCAGGTAGTAATTAAAGAATACATGTTTAACATGTTTAACCATTATTTTTAAATTGCTTAATCTAATTTAAAGGGGTGAATATATTATGAGAATGAAAAAAGCATTTATAGGTCTCTCACTCTTATGTATGATTGTTCCTGGTATTGCCAAGTCAGCCGATTCTTTAAATTCCGTTGCTGAAAATGATCGGAGCAGTATCGTTGCAAATTGGAAATTCACAAAACAACATGTTAAAAGCGGTTCAATCGATAAAGGCAATTTAATTATAGAAGATACAAGCGAACATGGAAATGATTTAGAGTTAGTGACGAAAGGTGACCCTGCATCACCCGAATTAAAAAAAATGTTGAAATGGTCTGAAGAAGATTATTACGCTCAGGATAAAGTTGATAGCTTGAAATTCGCCAATTACGAAAACGCCCCTGCAGGAAGGTATTTTAAAACCATACGGGATGCACCTATCAATTCAGAGAATTTCGATAGGGGTTTTACCATTGAATTTGTATTTAAGATGCCAAGGAAACCCAAAAGTGGCATGGGGCTTTTTTCAAGACAGGGACAGGCGGCAGATCTTAATAAAATGGAAGGCGAGAAAAAAATCCTTTCTGCTTTATCTATATCCAGTGATCAAAAATTACACTGGACAAGCCATCCATCCAATCTAAACTATAATGTAAGCAATTGGTCTCGTTCTTTAAATGCTGGTGAATGGTACCATTTGGCAGTCGTTAATGATGGTAGCACAACGACTCTAACTTTAAATGGCGTTAGTGATTATGGAGAATCAGAAAAGGCAATAGGTATTGCAGCATTAAAAGGTAAAGGCTGGAATATCGGCGCCACAGAGTGGGGAAATAAGTTGGATGCGCTTTTCGGAGGGAATATCCAGGAAATACGAATTGCCAATAAGGCATTAACTGAAAAAGAATGGCTAGTACAGGATGCTCGTGACGATGAACCCTTTGAAGGATCAAACAAGTCCTTCCCCATTCTAACGAATAAGAAGAATTACAATTTCCTCTTTATTCCAGATACCCAGAAATATTCAAGCCAAAATCCTGAGATTTTCAATAGTCAAATGAACTGGATATCCAATAACACCAAGAAGAACAATATTATCATGAATACATTTGTTGGGGACATTGTCGATAGTGATTCAGAAAAACAATGGCAGAATTCGCTCAGAGCCATTTCCCTTTTGGATAAAAAGGAAATTCCATATATGATGGCGGCTGGGAATCATGACTATGCTGCCGGAGATCCTTTTTTAACACATTATGGGCCACAGCGTTTTATGAATAAAAAATACTATAAGGGATCGGCTCCCTCTGGGTATAGCTCATATGCAATCGCTAAGGCCGGGAGTTATGAATACTTAGTTTTAATCGTGGATATGAAAAATCTCCATAAGGACTTGGAATGGTCAAAAAAAGTTCTGGAACTGCATAAAGATAAACCGACAATCCTCGTCTCACATGATATTATTTTTCCGAAAGTTAAAGATGATAAAACCATTGCCGCCGATTCGTCCAATGGCCGGCTGATATGGGATGAACTTGTAAAGAACCATAATCAAGTGTTCATGACGGTTAATGGACATTTTTATGGGATAGCGCATCGGGTAAAACAAAACTCAGCAGGAAATGATGTCATTCAAATGCTCGTCAATTACCAAACGAATTATCGAGGGGGAAATGGATGGCTAAGACTTGTAGAATTTGATGAAAAGAAAAATGTATTATTATTCCGTACTTATTCCCCATATGTTGACGGAATGACTAGGAAAGAAAAGTCCTATATTGATTATAAATTTTTAACAGGTGAAAATAATTCATTTAAATTGAAATGGGACTTTAAACATAGATTTAATTTCAGGTAATGAACAGGTCGGAAAAAATCCAATTCCCCAGGTGTGTCTGATTAACCTCATCAACCTGGGTGAATTCCTTTTATTAGGATACCCTCCTATGTGTTGAGTCGTCCTAGAAGGATATACGTTCATTCATGATGATCTGGGATGCTGCTATTTTTTCTAGTTTTCATGCTGCTTTTTTCACCACTGATTTATACTTTCCGAAACCATTAACGACAAGGACCCCCAATATCGCAATACTGCCGCCAATGACTGAAAGGGTACTAGGTACTTCCTGCAGCCAAACCCAAGCGACGAAAATGGCAATCACAGGTTCAATGTACAACAAACTGGAAACGGAACTGGCTTTTCCTAATGATAAAGCGACTGCCCAAGTTACATAACCGATGGCCGCAGGGAAAATACCAACAAAAATCGCTGATAAATGACCTTCCATCGTTGCATGTTGAATTTCTTGAAATAACCCAGGAATAAATATAAAAAAGGGTATTGTACCGATCCATGTGAAGTAAGCTGTCAATTCAATCGGATTATAACGGCTAAACAGTGGCTTTTGGAAAACAAAAAACACCGCAGAAGCAATAGCTGACATCAGTACTAAAAAAGCTCCTTCAGAAATAGTCAGGGAAGGTCCTGCGGTACCTAATGTTATTAAGGTGATCCCTGTGAATCCAATTCCTAAACCAATCCATCCGTATAGTCCGAGGCGTTCTTTTAAAACGAACGCAGCAATGATCGCGATGAAGACAGGTGCTGAACCGATCAGCATTCCAGCCGTTCCCGCCGAAACCGTTTGTTCCCCGAATGTCACCCCGATATGGTAAATACTAATGCCAATAAATGCAAGAATCGAAATCCTCAACAAATCCACTTTTTTCGGGAGTCGAAATTTCACCCCAGGCCAGAGAGCATAAAGGATAAAAACTCCTGATGCTATAAGATAACGAACAAGTACCAAATGACCGGCTGAATATCCGCCATGTAAGCTTGCACGAATAGCAGCGAATGTAGAGCCCCAAATAATAACTGTTATAGATGCCAATAAAAATGCCTTTGTGTTCAAAACCTATTCCTCCCAACCATCCCTATAAATTGAAGGTATCATGGATACGTGAGAACTTCAATAAAATTTCTATCTCGCTGTGAAGTGTAACAGTAAAATAACGAATTTAAGAACATTCTGAGTTGTAACCATCGTTAAAGAAATTCTATTCCATTCGGGATTGGATTTGAGAACTTTGATAAAAGATGGATCAGGTTTGAAAAGCATACTAAACCAAATAGTTATATAGTCAAAACAAGTTGATTGGAGCGGATGTGCGAGACTCCTGCGGGAAAAGCGTTTCCAGTGAGACCCCGAAGGCGCAATTGCGCTGAGGGCGGACTGCCTGCGGAAAGGGAGTGCCTGGAGAGTTCTACCTAAATTTTTTTCACTGTAATCCTTATTGGATTGAAGAAATTTGCGACACTCCTGCCGAATTACTGGCTAGGCCAAGACACCGCAGACGCTTGCGTCGAGGAGGCTTGGCAGGCAGTCGGCGGAAAGGGAGCGGATTTCTGAAATCAACTGGAACGTTTTTTAAATAAAAAAGCTGTAGCCAAACTCTCTTTTTATGTTTTTTTATTGTTTGATGAATACGTTATTGGATTGAAGAAATTTGCGACACTCCTGCCGAATAACTGGCTAGCCGAGACCCCACAGACGCCTGCGTCGAGGAGGCTCAGCAGACAGTCGGCGGAAAGGGAGCGGATTTCTGAAATCAAGGGAAATTTTAATAAGAAAAAAACTGCAGGCAAACGCGTTTTCTTCGTATATGTCTAAAAGCAAGACAAGAGTAACCTTCATGTTTTTTTACTGTAATCCTTATTGGATGGAAGAAATTTGCGACACTCCTGCCGAATAACTGGCTTGACGAGACCCCACAGACGCTTTCGTCGAGGAGACTCGGCAGACAGTCGGCGGAAAGGGAGCGGATTTCTGAAATCAAGGAAATTTTAATAAGAAAAAAACCGCAGGGGAACGCGATTCTTCGTACTTATCTAAAACAAGACAAGAGTAACCTTCATATTCCTTTACTGCAATCCTTATTGGATGGAAGAAATTTGCGACACTCCTGCCGAATAACTGGCTGGCCGAGACACCGCAGACGCTTGCGTCGAGGAGGCTTGGCAGACAGTCGGCGGAAAGGGAGCGAATTTCTGAAATCAACTGGAACGTTTTTTAATAAAAAAAACGCAGCCAAACTCGATTCGAGTTTGGCTACAGTTTAGTTGATAGGAATGGAAGGACGAGACTCCTGCGGGAAAAGCGAGGCCAAGGGAAACCCCACAGGCGCAAATAGCGCCGAGGAGGCTCCCGGACCGCCC
The DNA here is from genome assembly GCF_026891895.1 of Peribacillus sp. AS_2. Lineage (NCBI taxonomy): Bacteria > Bacillati > Bacillota > Bacilli > Caryophanales > Bacillaceae > Peribacillus > Peribacillus sp. AS_2. The sequence continues at coordinate 158,006 of NZ_JAPTGA010000009.1, read as the reverse complement.
GCGGAAAGCGAGTGCCTGGAATGGAAATCAACGTTCAAACCTCAGCCAAACTCGATTTTCATTGAGTTTGGCTGCAGTCTGCATAATTAATTTAATTAATTATTTTCAGGTTTCCAAGATGAAAAGCGTCTTTCAATAATGCCTAATAATGAAGTAAGAATGATTCCCGTAATCGTAATGACTAACACGCCAACAAACATGCGATCTGTTTGTAGATTTTGACCATTGCTTGTCAATTGGTATCCGATACCAGCTGTCGAAGCGAATAATTCACCTACAACCACTGCAATTAATCCTTGACCTATACCTAGGCGAATACCGTTTAAAAGGAATGGTACCGTCGAAGGCAATGCAATTGTTTTAAAAATTTGAAATTCACTTGCACTAAATGTCCTTGCTGCTTTTATTAAGTTTTGATCTAATGTTAACATAGCTTTTTGAGCGCTCATCACTATTGGAAAGAAGGCCATCAAAAATACGATAACAATTTTTGATGCTGGCCCGATTCCGAATGCAATGATGATCACTGGTAATAGGGCGACTTTAGGAGTTACATATAATCCTGAAATGAAAGGGTTAACCACTGCATTAAAGGTAGAGTTCCAACCTGATAACACACCTATTGGGATTCCAATAAGTATGGCTAAAACAAAGCCTGAAACAAATTCGTAACCACTTACCTTCATATTTTCCCAAAAGGAAACTTCTTGGACCATTAAAACTGCCGCTTGTGCAATTTCAACTGGTGAGCTTATGAACAATGGATTTATCCATTCATTTTGAGAGGCAGTTTCCCAAAGCAACAGGAATAGTAAAACAGAAGCAACACTGATAAAAAATGACTTTTTTTCTTTTTTCATTTTCTTCGCCTTTTTTATCTTTTGCTTTGATTGTGTAAGTTCTATCGTACCCTTCGTCATAGTGTTCTCCTTTCACATTAATTATTTCTCTTTATTGTCGAAACCTTGTTTAGAAGACTCCTGTTCAATAATGGACCAAATATGATCTACAATCTCTAAAAATTCCGGGCTGCGCTTCACATGGAGATCTCTTGGTCTAGGTATATCAACATCAACAACCTCCACTACACGTCCTGGCCTTGCCCCAAAAACAAAAACTCTATCAGCTAAAAATACCGCTTCATCAATTTGGTGTGTAATGAAAAGACTTGTCTTTTTTGTCTCATCCCATATTCTAAGTAACTCACCTTGCATAAATTCCCTAGTTTGTGCGTCCAATGCCGAAAATGGTTCATCCAATAATATTAATGATGGGTTTACCGTCAATGCCCGAGCCAAGTTTACCCGTTGCTGCATCCCACCTGACAATTCATGTGGATAATGATTTTCATAACCTTTTAAACCGACCATTTCAATAAATCCTTTGGCCTCTTTCTTTTTCTCTGCAGTTATTTGCTTTAACAGTTCAACTCCATAAAGAACATTTTCCAAAACAGTTCTCCAAGGTAATAGACTCGGATTTTGAAAAACCATTGCCCTGTCCTTGCCGGGACCATCAATTTTTTGCTGATCTAATAGTATTTCTCCCTTACTTGGCTTTAGCAATCCAACTACAGTATTTAAAAAAGTGGTTTTTCCACAGCCGCTCGGCCCAACAATACATATAAATTCACCATCTTTAATGTTTAAATTTATATTCTGCAGGGCAATCACTTCTGCACCAGTTTTGTTATTTACGTAAGTAACGTCTAAAAAACGAGTAGACAATTTAAAGTTTTCCAGTTGTGCATTTTCCATCTTACCTATCACCTACTTTCCATTCTAATTATTTTTTAAAAGCCTCTTCTATATAACTATTTGTCCAAATAACATCTTCAGTTGTATCCTGTTTAGTAGAAACGCCTGATATCTTGCCAAATTCGACTAATGGATCCTGGGCATTATCCCAAGCCTCTTGATTCATCTCTCCATAGCCTTTAAAAGTGTTTTTCAACCCGATTAGTGATTCCTCTAGGATATCAACATCAATTCCATCAAAATAAGATTCGATTGATTCGGCTGCCTCTCTTGGGTTATTACGTGTGAATTCCATACCTTTCCCTATTGCCCGAACTACTTTCAAAGATGTTTCGTGATTTTCTTCTAAATATTCTTTTTTAGCAAATACAGCTTCCCAGACCATATTCCCATACATTGGCTCTTCACTTGTATTGATTACAATGTCTCCTATATCTTTACTTTCCGCTTGTAAACCCATTGGGGGTGATGCTATTCCCCCGTCAACAATCCCCTCCTGCATACCGCCAATCTTCGATCCATCTCCTGCTAATTTGACGGTCTTAAGAGTATTGGGATCAACTCCATGCATTTGCATTAAATGACGGGTGTATACGTCTCCAGAATCTCCAACAAGGTTTGTACCAATAGTTGCGCCTTTCAATGAAGCCACTCTATCTTCAAGTGATGAGTCTTTAGAAACATTCTTTTTCTTTTGATATTGTTTAGAGAGTGTAATTTGATAGGTTAGCGCAGAATTTAAAGATTGAATTGCCAATAAATCTTCACCTTTGTCAAGAGGAGTAAACATACTTCGAGGACCCGAGACCGCAAACTGAGCTTCGCCTGATAATACAGAAGCGATTACTTGTGCTCCTCCACCACCAGAAACAATCTCAGCTTCAATTCCTTCCTTTTCAAAAAAACCTTGCTCTATTGCTACATACAATGGGGCAACCGACAATAATCGTGCAGGTTCCGTAAAAGTAAGCTTAACCGCTTTTCCTCCTGAATTCCCTTTGTTTTCTGTAGTTGTTTCGTCACTTGGACCGCATGCAGATACTATTAACACCAAACAAAGCAGAACGAACGCCAATTTATTCTTAAACATATTACTTACCTCCCTAAATCAAATATTTTTAACATTTCATTAACTAACTATATTCCTCCTCTATTTTAGTTTTATATACAAAACATAATTTCATATACATATCAATTCTAAATCAGCTGTCCCTTATGGGTCAATTGTAATTTTGGAATATTTAGATAATTAAGCAAATTACTGCACAAAAAAACACTCATTAAAATCATGAGTGCCCTTTAACTCTTGAGATACAATTTTATGCGAAATAAAGGGAAAAACTTAATGCTTCAGCAATTTAAAAAAGATTGCAATATAAGAATCGAAGTCAGTACCAGAATATGTTTTTGTTAAGGTCAGCCCATTATAAACATAATCCCACATTGTATCATCATTAGGAACATCGCTGGGTACTTGCACTGTACAAATGCCCTTTATTCCCCAGTCGATTTCATTAACATCCTTCAAGCCTGCTATTGGATCAAGGAAGAGGATATTAAATTTCCCCTGTATCATTTCAGACAAGACGGATGGTAATTCCACTGCTTCGTGAACGGAAATTGCCCCCACCTAACGAATAAGATGGAATTGCCATTTGACATTATTTCAATAAACTTATTTATTCGGTAATTGAGTTTTTCAAGCAGGGTAAAGATGAGTCCCATCTTGATTAGGTATCATAGGGAAATCATGAACTGAAATAACATTATAATAGGTATCTTCCAATAATATGCGCTTTTTGCTGCTTGCCGCACTCATCTGAAAAAACCACTTCTCCATCATCAAGATAAAAAACGATGCCATCTACCTGCTTCATATTCTTAAGATCCATAAATACGGCAAATCTGTTCTTCAATATTCTGCTTACATCCGGGAGCGAATTAAATTCAACCCAATCAAGGGGAAATGAAGACCGCCTTAAATTAAGGGAAGGTCAACACCAACTGCCATGGCTAATGATTACTTCATAAGATCCTTTTATATCTTGTAATTCCAATTCAGTCATCCGCTCTACTAATTTCCCTATTTCACCAAGGTAACTAATTTTATTGCCAGTCTTTTTCACTTTGTTCTGGAATTATATACACAATCCAGCCATAACGAATTTTCAGTTCTTCAGCCATTATTTCGGCAGTTTCTTTATCCGGAAATGTGCCTGTTATTAAGCGGAAACGGTTATTTTCCGGGTTAATTATTTTTTCTCTCATAGCTTGTACCTCCTTTTTTATATCCTATGAAGCTTCATGGAAATCTGTATAGTTCTTAATAGATTACTAACAGCCCTTTTTATGTACATGAAAAATAAAAAAAGCCCAACTTTGATTAAGTGGACTTGTTGGGAACTTGGGGGATTATTGGAAATGCAAAAGAAAATCATGGAGAAGTGAATGACTATCTAAATATTGTCCCCTTTCCACCTTTTATTGTAGGGTCAATAATCTTTTTCTCAATCGCTTGATTCTATCACCCACTTCAATGGCAAGATGCCTAAACCCTCTTGCTTCAGGATAAGTTGGACAACTAGGGCTATAAGAAAAAAGAGAACAGTTCCAGCTGATATTCCCCTCCGACCATTTGGGGTACCGGTATGATTTTAAACGAGAAGCTATGAAACTCAAAAGAGTTTTTCAATAGGTGGTGAGTCAAATATTCAAAGTCATTACTTTCTTCTTATTGAAAAATATCTCAATTTATGTCAATTGAAACCAAATTATGAGTTTGTTATCTTAGTTAATGAACCGGTTCATGACTAGTTTATGTATGAATATTCGTCACAATAAAAGGAGAGATGAAACCATGACACAAGTACGTAACTCAACAAGCGCAGTGGAGCAGTATGCTAATCTCATCCCCATGAGTGAAATTGCTTCGAACGCAGATCAATTATTTCCTTTTCCAATCTTTAATAGTTTACGACAAAAAACTCCTGTAAGGTACGACGAGGCTCGAAGCTGCTGGGATGTGTTTCGATATGAGGACGTTCATTATATTCTAAAAAATCCAAAACTATTTTCTTCGGAACGAGGGTCTGGAACTCTTCAAGGAAGCATTTTGACAATGGACCCTCCTAGACACACAAAAATGAGAAACTTAGTGAACAAGGCATTCACTCCTAAAGCAGTGAAGGATTTAAAAAATAAAATCGAAGAGGTGACACTTTACCTTCTCGATCAAGTTAATGAGAAGGGGACTATGGATCTCGTTCATAACCTTGCTGGTCCGTTGCCTGTCATAATAATTGCCGAATTATTGGGGGTCCCTGCTAAGAATCGGGATCTTTTTAAAACCTATTCTGATGTTCTCGTGTCAGGCGCCAAAGATAATTCAAATGAAGCCTTTCAAAGAATGGCACAGAAACGTAAGGAAGGAAGTGAGTTTCTTAAAGAATATTTCAAAAAAATAATTTTAGAGAGAAAAGTAAATCCTGAAGAAGATTTAATTTCGCTATTATTAGCAGCAAAAATTGATGGGGAAAAATTAACAGAAGAAGAGGTACTATCTTTTTGTGTTTTATTATTAGTTGCGGGAAATGAAACAACAACTAATTTGATTACAAATGCCGTACGCTATATGACAGAAGATAAAAACATTCAAGAACAAGCTAGGACAAATCTGCCTTTAATACCAAAATTGGTAGAAGAAACACTACGCTTTTATCCTCCAATACAGGCAATTGGCCGTGTTACAAAGGAACAAGTCAAAGTTAGGGGCAAAACAATCCAAAAGGGAGAACAAGTAATTTGCTGGGTCGCTTCGGCAAACCGGGATGAACAAAAGTTTGCAGAGCCTAATCGGTTCACGTTAGAAAGGAAATTAAATTCTCATTTGAGTTTCGGGTTTGGTATTCATTTTTGTTTAGGTGCCCCGCTTGCACGTCTAGAAGCAGAAGTAGCTCTCGTGACACTCTTAAGTACATTTGCAAAATTGGAAGGTGTAAAAGGGACTGAGCTGGAGGCGATTCCAAGTCCGTTCGTTTTTGGAGTGAAAGAACTTCCTTTAAAATTCACAAGACAATGAGCCTTGCTGCCTAAGAATATATAGATTAGGTAATACAAAACCTATCAATAACAAAAATGAATTTTTAATAACCTCAATGAAAAGGAAGTATATTAAAATTGAATATTTGGAAAGCATTTATTGGAGAAGATATTAAATCCTACATTTATCCAGTTATTAAAAATTCCATTGTACTAGGTTGAAAAAAACTTAATATATAATACGGAATTTATGACATAAAAAATACAGAAACAAAAATGGAAATCACAAAATGAGTTCCATTTTTGTTTTGAGTACTATTTTGTTTTAGGGCACCTTGATGAAAGACTTTTCTTATCAAAATATACATAACCCTACTGCAAATACTACTTTCCATATATTTCAAGATGCAAATCATCCGGATCACAAAAAAAGGTAAACCTTTTTCCTGTTAACTCATCAACACGGATAGGTTCGACTGGAATGTTTTCTTTTTCTAAATCTTCAATCGCTCGATTAATATCTTCCATTTCAAAAGCAAGATGTCTAAGCCCTCTTGCTTCAGGATAACTGGACGATTTGGGCTATCAGGAAATGAGAAGAATTCAAGCTAAATTTCCCCTCCGACCATTAAATCCAATTTATACGACTGCCTATCTGACCGATATGTCTCCTTCACGATATCACACCCTAATTTTTCATAATCGGAACAAATTATTGACATGATGTATTTTTTTCACCTTCATTTCTTACCTCCCTAAGAGCATTGGTTAGTTTAATAATCTAATTTTACCAAAGTTATCCATTAATAAAAACTTAGTTTTCAGTGCTTCCTTCGGAATATACTGCACCATACTGGTACATCCATATTCCTTTCCCCTGGATATAGGTCTTTACAAAGGGCGTATAATATAAGTTAATCTAAAAAAACGTAATAAAAAAGGAGCCTTCCCCTCCTACTCTCTAGATCAATAATATAGATTCCTAGAACGCTGATTATGTTAATTAACTTTGTATATTGGTGTACTTGGTTGTAGTTTAAAATTAAGTCGTTTCGTTTTCTAGTTGTAAACCAACTCCCACTTCCTCGCCAAATAAATTAAAGGGATGTTTTGAATTACAGCCATTTTTCAGAGTGTTAACTATCATTTTCAAGCATATGCTCATATTTACATGCAGGATGTCCTTTTTGTTCGTATAATAGGACAAAGGGGAATTAAGATGAGTCTAATTTACAAGAAGAGGAGCAATTTGTTCTGTGGAAACAAAAGGCGAAGATATAAACTGCTTAGCATTAAAAGTCAAAGAGATTATTCAATCTTCTGGCTGTCAAAATGAAGATGTAATCTTTCTGTGCATTGGTTCAGACCGATCAGTTGGGGATTCATTAGGCCCTTTAGTCGGGACAATGCTTAAAGAACATACGGTGCCTTATCGTGTTTACGGTACTTTGGAAAATCCCGTTCATGCATTTAATTTAAAAGACACATTGAAAAAAATTAAAAAACAATTCAAAAAGCCTCTTATTTTTAGTGTGGATGCTTGTTTAGGGAATCAAAACCAGGTCGGTTATGTTTTTTTGAAGGATGGACCTCTTGTCCCTGGGAAAGCTTTAAAAAAAGTATTGCCGGAAGTTGGAGATTATCATATTACAGGAATGGTCAATTATATAGATCCGCTGCCAACGATGCAATTTTTAAATGATACTCGTCTATACACGGTTATGAACCTTGCGAAAACAATCGTAAAAATAATTACTCAAGCTAGCGGCGAGACTTCTGGAATTAAATAAAAGAATGGGCTGTGCCAAAACCACTAATAATAATTGGTTTTGGCACAGCCCTACTTTGTTTAAGTTCGAAGAATTTATTAGATAACATTGTACTTAAATAATAGCCCCTGTCAAGATAGCAACAATGATAAGGACTAATGAACAAATTAGAGCCCATTTAAATGCATACCGCTGTAGTTCCCCGATATCCGTCTTTACCATCCCTACTAGTAAAAGAGTCGAGGCCACGAGTGGACTTAAGAAATGTACAGGCTGCCCCAGTACGGAAGCTCTGGCAATTTCTAAAGGACTCACCCCATAAGCTCCTCCTGCTTCGGCAAGAATTGGCAAAACACCAAAGTAGTAAGCATCATTGGATAAAACGAACGTAAATGGCATGCTGGTGAACGCAACGACCATCGGTAAAAAAGAGCCTAAAGAATCCGGAATGATGGCCACTAATGAATTTGCAATGGCATCTACCATTTTCGTTCCGGAAAAGATCCCTGTGAAAATACCAGCCGCAAATACTAGTGTGACGACGGTAATAGCATTTCCTGCATGTGACACGATTCGCTCTTTTTGCTGTTCTAGATTAGGGTAATTAATGATTGAAGCAAGCACAAAACCGATTAGAAACAACACAGGTACCGGCACTAAGCCCATTACAAGAATGACCATAACCGTGAGCGTCAACAAAAGATTGACCCATATTAATTTAGGGCGCTTTAAATCGTCTTGTATGGCGGAAGCTACCGCTGCTTCAGCTAGAGCTCCTTTCATTTCAGGTGCAGCTTTGATATGAACAACACCAAGCCTTTTGCGCTCTTTTTTCCCAAGTACGTAAGCGGTAAAAAGAATGGCTGCAATACCTGCGAATAGTGTTGGGATAATCGGAACAAAGAATTCATTTGCATCGAGACCTAAAGATGCTATTGCTCTTGTTGCAGGTCCTCCCCAAGGAGTCATGCCACTCATAATACTTACAGCCAGCATAGAAATAGTGGCAAGAATAAGTGGATTCATACCAAGGCGTAAGTAAAGAGGCAGCATAGCGGAAATCGTAATCATATGAGTCGTGGTACCATCACCATCCAAGGCAACGGTCATTGCGATTACTGCTGTACCTATCGCTATTTTAATCGGATCCCCTTTTACGATTTTTAACATGGTTTTAATGAGTGGATCAAATAATCCAGCGTCAATCAGAACTCCGAAAAACAAAATAGCGAACAATAGCAAAGCGGCTGAAGGTGCGACAACCTTTATTCCATCGAGCATCATATCTCCGAGCTCTGGACCAAATCCGCCAATTAATGCAAAGATAATTGGAATGACCACTAGAGAATTAACAGGTGATAACCGTTTAGACATGATTAAATAAGTGAAGACAACGACCATTGAAATTCCAAGTAACGTAAGAATATGAATCCCTCCTATTAAAGAAACCGCTTACAAACCAAATGAAAAAGTTTGAATAGTTAAAAAATATTATATTATATCTTCTGGTTCCCAGTTGCTTTATTTTCTATTTTTAGAATAGTTCATATCATCAAATAAGTGAAATACATATTTTTTTTACTTTTTCTAAAAAAAAACTTATAATCCATTTTATATTAAATTAAGAAATCCAAAAAAGCACTATGAAATTTTCAATAATTTCATAGTGCTTTTTCGTTAAAGATTGGAATTTTTATTCAAGAAATCAATAAAGTTTTTCACAGTAGAGAGTTTTAATGAATCCTGGTTATACATTAACCATGTATTTCTTAATACCGGCTTCCCATTTTTGTAGGATAACCCGTATGTATGCAAATTATCTGAAGGCTGCAGGCATATTTCCGGCAGAATGGAAACACCAAGATCATTTTTGACCATCTCTTTGCACGTCTCCTGCCGATCCGTTTCCATAGTTACAAATGGTGGCTCTGGAAATCTATCATGCCACCAGCCATTTATTAAGTTTTTTAAAGAACTGTCGGTCTTATAATTTATGAATGGAAGTTCCGGCAAATTATCCAAGTCTACCTCTTTCTTAGAAATTAAACAAAGTCTTTCTTTATGCAGTAACGATTTGATTCCATACCATTCATAATTTCCACGCAGTATGCCTAATTGAACACTAGAGGAATCCAGAAGATGCATGATTTCAGTACTCCAGCCTGTATTCACATTAAATTGTACATGAGGATATTGTGTTGAAAACTTTTTCAATATTTCTGGTAGTTTATATTGGGCAAAGTTGCTGGAAACGCCAAGCCTTAACGTTCCTCTAACTTCATTTTTCATATTCAGCATATAATCTTTCGTTTTTTGCAACTTTTTCACCATTTCTTCCGCATAGCCCGCTAAATGTATCCCTTCTGAAGTGAACTCAATGCCTCCTTTTATTTTGAAAAATAGGTTTGTGCTAAATTCTTTTTCTAAATTTTTAAGCCGGTACGTAAGCGCCGGCTGCGATATATATAAACGCTCTGCGGCACGGCTAATGTTTTTTTCTTCATATAGTACCCTTATCGCAATCCAATCTTTTTCGTCCACTTAACCATCTCCCGATTTTTGGATTATAAGTTTTTTTATCATTTTCACTTAAAAAATATGTATTTTACTTATGAATGAACTTATCATACTATATTTTCAAAGGAACCGGTAGTGCTATAAATATTGATTTGAGAAAAGGTGGTTATACAATGAAAGTACCAGTAGTTGTAATGCGCGGCGGAACAAGTAAAGGTGTGTTCCTTAACTTTGAACATATGCCTTCGAATCGCTCACTCTGGGAAGATTTCTTACTTGACGTGATGGGCAGTCCGGATCGGAGACAGATTGATGGTCTTGGAGGAGCGAATTCATTGACAAGTAAAGCAGCGATCATCAAAAAATCAGAATCACCGGAATTCGATGTGGAATATACATTTGCGCAAATCAGTATCGATAATCAAATGGTTGATTTTAAAGGAAATTGTGGGAATATTTCATCTGCTGTAGGACCTTACGCAATTGAGCAAGGATTAGTCCCTATACAAGAACCTGTTACAACGGTGAAAATTTTTAACACGAATACACAAAAACTGATTATTGCAGAAGTTGAGGTTGAAAATGGACAAGTGAAAAAAGAAGGCAGCTGCTCAATTCCAGGCGTGCCTGGTAAAGGATCACCTATCTATCTTTCTTTTACTCGTGCTGAAGGAGCAGTTACAGGAAAACTATTCCCTACAGGAAATCCAATTGACATGATTAAAACGAAGAATCGACTTATTCAAGTTTCAATCATTGATGTTGCCAATCCACTTGTTTTTGTAAGGGCACAGGATATTGGTCTAAACGGAAGCGAATTGCCCACTGATTATTCACAGGAAAAATTAAATGAACTAGAAGAAATCCGGTCGATTGCAGCTGAAATGTGTCAATTTTCCGATAAGAAATCAGCGACTGTCAAATCTCCTGCTGTTCCTAAAATGACCCTAATTGCTCCTCCTATGGATTACGTAGACCTAAACGGATCGGAAAGAAAAGCGTCAGAGATGGATTTGATGATCAGAATGATGTCGATGCAAAAGCCCCATCAAGCGCTTGCTATTACAGGAGCCATCTGTGCAACTGCAGGAGCTTACTTACAGGAAACGATTTTATCTGAGATGGTGAACATTAAACAGGAAATTTTTCGATTAGCCCACCCGGCAGGGATCATGGAAACAAAAGTTGATTTTTTGGCAGGACACATACGCGCTATTAAAGTGGTACGCACAGCGAGAATCATTTTAGAGGGATACGTGTACACGAAAAAAAATTACGAGCTTTCCTATCAATTAGCTTGATTTGAATTGATTTGCAAATTACAGCAAAAAAAATTATCTATCACTTGGAGGCTTTTCAATGTGGGTCATCACTGTCTTTTTAAAAGGAAATATTAAAATTTTTGAATTTGACACAGAAAAAGAAGCGAAAGAACTATTCAAAAATATGAAAGGCACTAAAATTCTTTCCGAAATAGTTTACTTCAATGATCCTTGTTTTGTATAAGTGAGTTTTCAATAGAGCCCAGACTATAATGTATCTCCAACTAACCGATGCCTGTAAAATTCAATTATAAAATAGGATTGGGAATAGATGAAAATTTTCCGGGGGGAGCATAGGAAGAACAGCTATATAAATATATATCATACAAAATAGTTAATATCTGGTAACTGTTGATAAGTCAGCGCTGATTTCATGCACGATAGTGCCCAGCTGATCCATTCATCTGGTGCTAAAATTGAATAGCTATAATAGAAAAAAAATCATATTGTCTGGCCATCAGGACGCATAAAGCTATACTCTAAAAACTCATATCCCTATATGATATGAGTTTTAGTCAATGCATAAAGACTTTTAATATTTAAAGTACCAAACAGCCAAGAACTTTTTTAAGCCTTGGCTGTTTTTCATTCTTCTATTTAATGTATCCCTAGATTTTTTGAACAAATTCTTATCTAATTAACCATTCAAGGAAAAGACTCAATGATTATTGACCGCTTCAACCTTTTCTTGAATATAGTGGGCTGCGGATGAACCAGCTAATTTTCCAAAGACTGCTCCAGACATTAACCCGGATCCACCAGGATAGTTTTCATAAAAAATCCCCCCAATCATTTCACCAGCCGCAAAGAGACCATTTATCGGTTGTTCTTCATTGTTTAACACATGTCCCGTAACATCTACATGCAAACCGCCGAACGAGAAGGTGATTCCGCACGTTACAGGGAAAGCATAGAATGGACCTTGCTCAATTCGAAGTGCCCAGTTGGATTTAGGAGGGGTAAGTCCTTTCGTTCCTTTGCCATCTTTCTCTGCGGGTCTATACTCGCCATCTTGTACCGCACTGTTATACTCTTCGATCGTTTTAAGGAATTGTGTTTGATTGACCGGCAGTAAACTAGCCAACTCTCCAAGTGTATCTGCTTTATAAAAAGTCGCTTCTTCAAGGTCATATTCTTTTCGCAGCATCGGGCGTACCTGTTCATCATAAATTTGATATGCCACATGTCCAGGCTGTTTTAATACCTCACGGCCGTATTTGGCATAAGTGTAATTTCGCAAATCTGCTCCTTCATCAACAAAACGTTTCCCTTCATTATTAAGCATGACGCTGTACGGATAAGAATGCTTTTTAAAAATATCTCCCGGCTTTGTGAAATCTCCTACTTTTGGCGCGTTATAATCTGTCCCAATCGAATGACAACCAGACCACTGCCCAAATTTTTGAGCCCCGACTGCCATAGCCATGGAAATGCCGTCTCCTGTGTTGAACTCGGTTCCACGAACAATTGCCGCTTCCCACTCTTCACCAATATTTTCACATCTCATTTTCTTATTAGCTTCAAAGCCGCCACAAGCCAAAATCACACCGGATGTCTGAACTGTTACCACTGTTTGATCCTTCTCAACAACGACACCGGATATTGTGTTATTCTCTGATACAAGCTCCACAGCACGTGAATCGTACCAAACGTCGATGCCAATTTCTTCTGTCCGCGCAAAGAGCTGTCTCATTAAGCCAACGCCTTTATCCTCCGTTTTGAGAGGCAGTCCTCCCCAGAAATTGCGCTTGCCATCTTGTATGAAAGATTGATTTTCATAATTCAATTCAAATTTTATTCCCTGATCACGCATCCACGCAATTGTTTCATACGATTTAGTAACCAGCTGTTTTGCTAATTCGGGATTACTTTGTCCGCCTGTTACTCGCATTAAATCATTGTAATAGTCGGATTCCGTGTATTCAGGCATTACTATTAACTCGGATTCTTCATCTGTTAATTCAGGTATTACTTTTCTGATTGCGTCTAAATTATTGTATGCTACACGAATGGCTCCATCCGTGAAGAAAGAGTTCCCTCCACGCTTTTCCAATGGTCCTCGTTCTAATACAAGAACTCTAGCACCTCCCTCTTTTGCTGAGATTGCGGCACACAATGCTGCGTTTCCTGCCCCTACTACAACTACATCATAATTTCGTATATTTGACATCTTTACCCCTCCTGATAAGTAGTGATAACGCTTCATGTAAATAATAAGTGAAAATAATGAATAAAAATAATATTGTTTTTTTATTCATTGCCATAGAAAAATTTTATGAAGGAATACCGGAAACGCAAAACTATAGTGACTCTATTGGTTTACATAAAAAGATAGATTTCTTTTTTCATTAGTTGTATTATACTTTTAGAAATCAAATGAATTATCATTATTTATAATTACCCATAAATATTTTTTATGGTTAAAGGAGAAAAATTTTATGGATGAAAAAGACTGGCTTATTTTAATTACTCTTTACGAAGAAAGAAATATAACAAAGGCTGCACAACGACTATTTATTTCTCAGCCAGCTTTATCCTATCGTATAAAACAGCTGGAAAAAGAGTTCAAAACAAATTTAATCTCTAGAGGCAAAAGAGGTGTCGAGTTTACAGTTGAAGGGGAATACCTCGTACAATATTCGAAAAATATGCGTAAGCAATTAGGAGCTGCAAAAGAACACATCTCAAATTTGGATAAAAAAGTAAAAGGAACTTTGCGCTTGGGTGTATCTGGCTTGTTTGCCCGTTATAAACTACCAGTATTATTAAAAGAATTTCTAACCCTATATCCAGATGTTGAAATCAGTTTGAAAACTGGATGGAGTTCTCAAATTCATCAGATGCTTCAAAAAGAAGAAGCACACCTCGGGATCGTTAGAGGTCCTTACAAATGGCAGGAAAATAAAGTGTTATTTCAAGAAGAAAAGATTTGCATTGCCTCCAGTAAAAAAATTGAATTAAAAGAACTTCCTTTTCTTCCTAGAGTTAATTATCAGACAGACCAATCGTTAAGAAATACTATTGAAAACTGGTGGCAGGAAACATTTGCGGTACCACCTAAGATTTCAATGGAGGTAGATCGGATTGAAACATGTAAGGAACTGGTTCTTAATGGTTTAGGATATGCCATTTTACCAGAAATCTGTATTAAAGATGATGAACCACTGTATACTTTCCCCATTGTATTAAGCGATAATAGCTATTTGCTTAGAGAAACTTGGGTTTTTTATCGGGATGTGACTATGGATTTGGCACAAGTAAAAGCATTTATTGATTTTCTTAATGATTCTAAACAATGAAACCAGACGAATCGAAATAAAACTAGTAAAAAGGAAGAGAATTAACATGAAAAAGTGGGATTTAAATGATGCAAGCAAGACAATCCAATTTTTAGCTGCACTTCTAACTGCTTTTATTGGAGGCGGCCTTTTCTCTCTTATCAGATTGCCAATCCCCTGGCTTCTAGGTCCAATGGCAGCCCTATTAATTACATCACGTTTCAAAAACGTTAAATTAATTTGGCCCGTTTCGATGAGAAATACAGGATTAATTATTGTAGGTTATTCAATAGGCATCTCTTTTACCAAGAGCTCACTGTCTGATATGATTAGTCACCTTCCCTCAATGTTGATCCTTACAGCCTTAATTGTCCTTGTGTGTGCATGTTCAGCTTTTGTTATGTCAAAATATTCCGGCATTGACTATCCTACATCCTTAACGAGTAGTATACCTGGAGGTTTGTCACAAATTGTTGTGTTTGCAGAAGAAATGAAAGGTATTGATATTACGACAGTAACCTTTTTCCATGTTACAAGAGTGATAATGGTTGTTTTCTTAGTTCCCTTTTTAATTTTCAGTCCTATTTTTGCAGCGAAAAGTACCAATGATTCCTCTAAAATAATGGATAACGTTATTCCTGAGTGGAGTGATTTATTTCCTATTATCTTTCTGTTCGCGCTTATTTGTTTCCTCGCAGCAAGAATAGGTAAAATATCCAAATTACCAGCTCCTTACTTTTTAGGACCAGTAATCGCTGTTGCGGCAGTAGGCCTTTTTGGTTTGAAGGGACCACCACTTCCTCCTTCACTTCTTGATATATCTCAATTTATGGTTGGCGGTTATATCGGTTTACTATTAAAACCGGAACAACTTGACAACAAAAGAAAAACCTTGTTTTTTGCTTTGATGAACGGACTGATTTTGATCTGCGCAACAATGTTTTTTAGTTTTCTACTGACCCAGTATTATGATTTATCGACTATTACGGGTTTTTTAAGTTTAGCCCCTGGTGGAATGGATCAAATGGGAATCATTGCACAAGAAGTAAATGCTGATGTATCTACTGTTACCAGCTATCAACTATTTCGGATGGCTTTTATTTATGCCGCAGTACCTCCATTACTAAGATTGGTATTAAAATTAAGTTTAAGAAAAAAAGACAAGAACAATAACGTTAAAACTAAATGTTAATTAAAAAAGGAGAGAGCTTTGCTCAAGGACACTGAAAGTCTGATTTATAAAGAAAAGAAGGTCATCATTCACAATATTTAGATGATGACCTTCTTTTTAAATACTAAAAAAAATAGCATTAAATTTTTAAAAATTTCTTTATTGTATCACTTATCCTTTGGCTTTCTTTGCTCTCCTCCCTCCAATCTTTTTTAAGAATAAATTATTTTGATACCAACACAAAAAAAATATGTATTTAACTTATTGTTCTCCCTGTATTACCTTTAATAAAGAACAGCGCATAAGCATAATGTAAAACTTATTAATCTACCAGTTAATTTTTTATGAAGACACGAAATTAATTCTTAGTCATCCAGAGATCAATTGAAAGCGCATTCAATATTTGGGAGGGGATTTAATAATGTTTCTTACAATTTTAGGCATCTCCATGGTTACCGTTTTTACCTATTTAATTATGTCCAAACGTTTATCACCCATTGTTGCTTTAACTTTAGTTCCGATCGTTTTTGCAGGAGTTGGTGGTTTTGGAAGCAAAATCGGCACTATGATGATGGAAGGCATTAAGCTAGTCGCTCCTTCTGCAGCTCTATTATTATTCGCCATATTGTTTTTTGGCATTATGATAGATACGGGCTTATTTGACCCACTTATCAAAAAGTTATTAGAAGTTGTCAAGGGAGATCCTGTCAAAATTTCGATGGGTTCCACAATTCTTGCATTACTTGTGGCCCTAGATGGAGACGGTACAACAACGTATATCATTACTGTTTCAGCTATGTATCCACTTTATAAACGAATCGGTATGAATCCATTGGTTTTAGCCACTGTAGCCATGCTGGCTTTAAGTGTTATGAGTGGTATGACCCCCTGGGGCGGCCCTGCTACCCGAGCAATAGCAGTATTGGGACTTGATGCATCCGAATTTTTTGTTCCACTTATTCCTACCATGATCGGTGGTGCTCTTTGGGTTATTTTCGTCGCATTTATTTTAGGGAAAAGAGAACGTAAACGACTTGGTGTAATACACATAGAAGAGTTCAAAAATGAAATAGCTGCTACTGTTGAAAATGAAGCCACTGAAACATTTCCTCATATTGACATTAAACGTCCTCGTTTTTTGTGGGTTAACTTATTAATTGTGGTAGGCATTATGGTCATGCTTATTATGGGATTGGTTCCTTCACCCATTTTATTTTTGGTCGGTTTCGCTATAGCTTTAATGGTTAACTACCCCAATCTGGAAATGCAAAAAAGACGTATCTTAGCACATTCTGGAAACGCTTTAATTGTTGTTCTATTAGTTTTTGCGGCAGGAGTATTTGCAGGAATCTTTTCCGGTACAAAAATGGTTGATGCTATCGCTAATGGACTGGTTGCGATAATACCTGCTTCATTAGGACCGTTTTTTCCTGTCATTGTTGGCATTACAAGTATGCCATTCACTTTTGTTTTATCGAATGATGCCTATTATTTTGGAGTTCTCCCTATTCTTGCAGAAGCAGCATCAGCCTATGGTATTAGCCCATTGGAAATTGCTCGTGCTTCTATATTGGGACAACCCGCTCATTTAATGAGTCCACTTGTTGCATCAACCATTCTATTAGTTGGCATGGTTGATAAAGATCTTGGAGAATATCAGAAATTCGCATACAAATGGGCCATCTTGACAACGTTAATCTTAACAGTATTAGCTATTATTAGTGGTGCTATTTCTTTTATGTAATTTATAAAAGTCCTTGTATACTTGTTTGCAAGGACTTTTGTGGCATTTTTCAGCTAGATGGTTTTTTGATACAACTTTGTTGTTAGGTAAAGCATGTCCTTCCTTGACTTACTTACCAAGTTCCATTTCTTTTTCAACCGTTCCACAAAACGCTCATTGATATAAGTACGGACAAACTGGTCCTTTTTCCAAATCGATGTCTTTTCTAAAAAGGCTGTTTTCACATACTTTGTTGCTATTTACCAGATAGTGAGTTGTGGTTGATTTCCCCTCCAGATGTTCGCTTTCCTTGGTGCGGGCGGTGAGCCTCCTCGGCGTAAACGCCTGTGGGGTCTCACCTATCCCGTTGCTCCCGCAGGAGTCTCGCACTTCCGCTCCAATCAACCTTAAATAGTTTCGTTTTAAAAACAACACTCTTTACGAAAAGAGCCTCTAAAAAAAACACCCGCTTAAGGCGTTGATCCTCAGGCAAGTTGGACCCTGCCTTATTCGCCTCCTCTTCCAGTGAACTTTCAATCTTTCTCTGGATCACCATCGCTTGATAATACTAAAAAAGAGAATATATGGTAATATACTAGATTTCAATAGATTTTCATGCATTCTCATGTAATAGACTATATTCGGTTTTTTAATAGCAGATTCTGCTTCTGTGCGGTTGTTACTTGCTTGTAGCACTTTTACCATAGTAATAGCCACCATTTCCATGGTTTCAATTTTTACGGTCAATTGCTGAATGTGATATTTTACTATGAGATTTTTATTTATGGCGGCAGTTTTTGCAGACTTTGATGGTTTGGTTTGTTTCAGTTTTGTGCGGGTAGAGAAGCTTTACTCCTGTTCTTTCACACAGTGGGCATGTCCCTCTGCCATTTGAAGGCAAGTGGCTGATTGATTTTCCTCGGTTTCTTTTTGCCATTCCCCATCATTCCTATTCATAATAATTCTTGTTTCTTTATTAAATGTTGGACTGGCACAAAGGTTGATAGGCATTTGATGGTTTTTAACAATAGAGCCGCAATTCACATGAAATATATTACAACTTTCCTTTTACAAAATTAAACAAACAGCAACAATATTAAACAATTTTAAACAATAAAAACAGTTGATTACCAATATACAGTTTATAGGAATTATAATGGAATAAAATCCAGTAATTTTGTACTCTCAAAATTACTGGATTTCGAGTGGCGCAGTACTTTTAAATAGGAAAAACAGTCTAAAATTCATTCTTCTAAAATAAAGTATTATATTTTCACAATAAAATTTTTGTAGAGTGGATTTTTAACTGCCCCTGATTTTACGACAAGATATTAAGTACATTCAACTTACAATAAGCTTGTATTAAAATTTTTAGCATTTTGGGGGTGCAGTTTTTGACAAAACTGAAAAAGCAGAAATGGAAAAGGAATTTAGTGGTGATGACTGCCATAACCGGACTAGGGTTCTCTACATTTTATACAGGCCTAAGTATTCCGGTTGCAGCGGTCGAACAACCTGACCAGCCGATTCCTAAGAAAGAATCGGTCTCAATTGTTCAACTTGTCGTACCAAATGATAAGGCAAAGGACAAGCTTCTTGAGCTTGGAATTGACCTTACCCACAGAATCGAAGCACACGACGGAGTCTATGAAGTGGATGCCGTTGTCACACCAACAGAAATTGCCATGTTAAAGACCTTTGGCATCAATGTAAAAGAGACCCTGATCACCGAAAATCAATGGAGCACACGCGTGGCAGAGCGGCAATCTACTGTCCAGCTGCAAGCCAGTCTGGCAGCTTCCGAGGATACACTTAAAGTCCTTAGGGCAAACCATTTTACCAATCAATCAGGCACCTTCCTATATCTCGAAGTAAAATCAAGCGCCGGTGCGACTGCTAGCACAGCACTTAAAGCAACTTGGACCGAGAACGGTGAGGAAAAATCTGCTACACTTTCTAGATTGGTAGATTACGGTGAATATTTATATCACTATTTGCTTTTACCAGTTAGCGCCATTCCTTCATCTGTTAAAATTGAAAGTAATCTTGGAGGAACAGCTACGAGCACCATTACTGAATGGTTAGGGAAAGAGCCGAAACATCCAAAAACAGATTATGTTACGGATTTTGTTGACCACTATATGGCACCAAATGAATTATACGAACGTGCCGAAAAACTTTCAAAAGAATTCCCGAACTTGGTAGAAATCATTGATATGCCAAATAAAACAAATGGTTACAGACGTCTTGCCCAAGCAACTATCGGCGGCACGACCAATCTCGCAGTTGTTGTTTCCTCAAAAGCATGGGGACATGAAGGCGGGAATGATGTATCGGTAGAATTCAAGAATCCGGGAACCAATAATGCACCACTAAAAGTGACTGTGGATGGTACCAAGATTTTAGTAGATTTAGCTACTGATTCGTCAGGAAAGGCAACAAGTACTGCCGCACAAGTGGTTAAAGCACTGAATGAGAATGCTAGCCAACTTGTCACTGCGACTACATACCGCGGTAATACTGGTGCTGGCGTTGTCGCACCAACCACAAATGCTGCGATATTAACTGACGGCTTGAAAGCTGGGGCAGACGTTTCCCGTGATCCTTTCACAGTAAAAGCGATCCGAATCGGCAAGCATCGTGACGGTTCTAAACCAGGTGTTCTTGGATATGCTCAGGAGCATGCCCGTGAATGGGTGACCCCACTCGTAACAATCGAAACGGCGGAAAGACTACTGCGAAACTATAATCAAGATAGTGAGACAAGAAAGCTTGTTGATAATCTTGATATATTCCTTGTACCTTCAGTAAACCCTGATGGTGCTAATTACAGCTTAAATGATTACAATATGCAGCGTAAGAATATGACCAATCACTGTGGTCCCACTGCCTCTGATCCTGGGTACCGTAATAATTGGGGAGTTGACCTTAACCGCAACCATTCTGTTGGTTCCGTTTTTGATGGCTATATTGGCGGAGGTACAAGTTGCACGGGAGATACTTACGCTGGACCAGCTAAAAACTCTGAGCCTGAAGGAAGAAACCTTGTCTGGCTTGCTGACAAAAACCCAAATATTAAGTTTGCAATGAATATTCATAGTTATGGCGGCTACTTCATGTGGTCCCCTGGTGCTTACGATTCAAAACGTACAACACTGCCACGCCCATCAGCTGGTGAAGAAGCGTTTTACTGGGCAGCTTCTGATAACATCTTAAATGATATTCAAGACCACCGCGGAACGGTCATTCTACCTAGCCGTACAGGTCCTATTCCTGACGTACTATACTCTGCTGCAGGTAACTCTGCGGACTACCTATGGTATGAAAAGGGGATTTATGCCTGGAACTTCGAAGTAGGGGCAGATTTATGGAATAAGGATACAAAAAGATGGCAGGCAGTTGGATTCCAGCCAGCCTTTGCAGAAGGTCATGAAGAAGCAATGGAATTTGCCAATGGGTTGATTGGCTTAATTAAAGTAGCCTACAACAGTGCAAAAGACCATCAGCCCCCTTCCTCAAAAGCTACACCTGGAAACGGTAAATACACAGGTCCGGTTGATGTTAAGATTGAAACAAGTGAGCCAGCCACGATTTATTATACGCTTGACGGCAGCCGCCCAACCTTCCAATCAGCTAAAATTAAATTAAGCGGCACCCGTGAATTTGCAGAAACATTAAAAATTGAAAAGACTACAACCATCAATTATTTCACTGTGGACGCCGCAGGAAACATTGAGAAAAACTACAATCCACTTAGTAATGGGAAAAACTATAATTCTGTAACGCTTACAATAAAATAACAGTTTGCAAGGGGTTGGCCTTACGGGGTCAACTCCTTTTTCATTGGTACATTTGGACTGATAGACTTTCTATTATATTGGGCCTTCTTTTTATATTTCAGCCTCTTTAATAGGTGGCCATAAAATCAACAAACCTCTAGCAAATAGTTCTGCTATTCCAAATCCGTTGTCACATAGCTTAATAGGATTTATGGCGATAACCCTAGTACAAATTATCGCACTTACCAACTGTAATTATATAGAAATACTATGGTTGCCAAATTTTTAAAACAGGCTCCTTCTTGAGAGAATGGGCATCCACAATTAAGAAAAGTTATTGAGACCCGGCTAAAAAGGCTTCTAAAAAAGGCAGAAATAAAAAAGAACATTACTCCACACTCATTTAGACAATACGCAAACTTCATTATTGATTGAAGCTGGAGTTGGCATTAAAGAAATACAACAGCGACTTGGACATACAGATATTAATACTACAATGAATATCTATGCTCACATGAGCCAATATGGAAGAAAAGGCCTCCCAACAGTTTAGCAAACTGATGAAAGACCTTCTCCTATAGTTAGTTTTTTGTCACAGGTTGCCGTGTTTTTAAAAAAACGAGGACAAGAATAGCATTTTATCATTTTAGACGTTGATATAACAAGGTTTTAACCCCTTATTACATCATGCCGCCCATATTTCCACTAATTTTTAACATGTTTAACGCATAATAACACATGCTTTCTAACCCGCGTTATTATGCGTTTTTTTATGACTTTTAATGTAACATCTTTAACTCAATTTAATGGAGTAACACAGGGTTGCGTCTCCCTTATAGAGACACCTACCATTCTACATAATGGGCTACATTAAGATGTCCTAACGACTATTATTATGCCCTCACTAAATCAAGTTATTTAATTATGCCTCCATGGAAATGAGTCTATATTCACCTTGTAGTTTTACCATTACGAACGCTATACTTTACTCTTCAGCATACTAGGTTTATTTTTTCTTAGAAAATAACAGGGATTTAATCCGGACCCAGGGACGCTCATTCTCCCATTCTACTTTGACTGGGACACAAAAGGTCTTTTCCAATAATGACTCGGTTAATACGTCCCTTTTTTCTCCTTTACCCATAACGTTCCCCGAATTGATTAACATAGCATGGGTTATAGATGGTACGATTTCTTCAATATGATGTGTAACATATAAAATGGTTGGGCCGTTCGGTGCAGCAGTCATATCTTCAATAGATGCTAATAGCTCTTCTTTAGAGTAAATATCCAGTCCATTGCAAGGCTCATCTAAGATTAATAATTGCGGTGAAGACATGAGGGCCCTTGCAATCATTACTTTTCTTTTTTCACCTTGAGAGAGTGTGTGGATAAATTGGTTAGACAAAAATTTGATTCTGAATTGGTCAAGTAATGCTTTTGCTTTCTTTACATCATCCTCTGTAATTTCCTCATATAATCCAATTGAAGCAAATTTTCCGCTTAAAACTACTTCAAGTGTTGTATCATTTGGGCGTGACTGATATTCCTGATCTAATGAGGAACTGACCCAGCCGATGGATTTCCGCAGTTCTGGAATATTCGTTTTCCCAAAAAGATTTCCTAAAACTGACACTTCACCACTATTCGGCCATTGATAACCTGTAATCATTTTTAAAAGAGATGTTTTCCCTGATCCATTTAGACCTAGAAGTGCCCAATGTTCCCCTTTTTGGACCTCCCATGAAACCCCATTCAATATCAGCTTTCCATTTCGCTTCCAGATAATATTTTTAAGTGAAATGGTGTTTTTCGTTCGACTCACTTCTTCTCCTCCTTAAGGTATTAAAGCCTTTTACAAACGGTTTTACCCTTGTACAAAATTTTTAAAAATGTTTAATTGGTCCCTTGCTACGTTAGTAGACAAGAACCAATGTCCCCTAGCAACCAGGGATAGTGTAAAAAACAATTTAACTGAATAATGCAATTATACTTACATTTTAACATTTTAAAATATAGGTTCTATCTTATAGAGCTCCAATTTGTCGCATATATAAAGATTAGTGTTTTTACAATGATTGAAGTTTGCAGGACTGCAAACTGTTGCCAGCCATAATCCAAGTGAACACTTTACCCCGTTTGTTACAATAGCGAAAGTTCTCTTATCTGCAGCTTAACAAACTGTTAATAGCAATATTGCGGAGTCAGGTTAGTGAGACGATTGAATTTCTTAAATAACATGCAAGTTGAACTTTTAAAATGTCTTCTGGATTCGAAAAGGAAATTTGAAGCTTTTCTTCGATCCTTTTTAGCCTTTGATATAAAGTATTAACATGGATATGCAAATTTTTGGCTGTTTGTGTAGCTTGACGGTCGTTCTCCATATAGACAAGCAGGGTTTGTTCTAAATCCAAAGTACCGTCTTTTTCAGATTGGAGGGGATTAAAAATTTCATTTACAAAAGAGTTCAAGTCATCAATGGGTTGGTGAATAAAAAGATAATTTATGCCAATATCCTGATAATTCATGATACTTTTAAGCTGTCTCGAGATTAGAAAGGAAAGGGCTTTATCCGCTTCGGAGTAACTTTTCGCTATATTATCCATACTTGGATAGCAGGTACCCATCCCTATTTTTAGCGTTTCTTCATGCACATTAATCCAGTTGGAATGAATAAGCGCTAATCTCCTTTTAACATAATCTTGATCTGCAAAGTTATTAAATTGACATACCAACGTCACTTTATTTCCATAACCAAAAACTATTGAAACAAATATTCCTATCTGCTTTTTAATTTGGGCAATAAGTTTGTGCATTTGCATATTAACAAAATGGAAATCTGCATGAGGATGTAGATGAATTACGATTGCCATATAATAGGGATGATCATTAATTCTAAGCTCACTGGCCTTCTTTCGTATCAGGTTATATTCTTGGCTCTGAATAAAATCATTAAATAGATCATTTGTTTTTTGATAAAAAGAATCAACTAATGTTTGATTTCTGATAATCTCTAATGCAATTACTGAGCTTGCCTGTTCAATAATCATTTTGTTTAAAGGAAAAAGGTCATCTTCCTCCATTTCTACGGCCATTATTCCAATGGGTACATCGATAGCAATAATAGGATGAATATACAATGACTGACTATTATAAGACTCAGTAAAAAAAGATTGAGTTGGTAATTTTGTATTTATCTTTATCAGCTCTGAAGGAAGCTCCGCTTTCCATGGGGTTGGACTTGAATATAATTGATCATCTGTTAAGTCTACTATCATTAATGGATGATTTATCATCCTTTTTATTTCATTTGCGATTTTCTGTAAACCTTTACTTTGAAGAGACAGTTTTATTAAAGAATTGTGTATGGTATCTCGTTGAATTAAAAGGTCATTTTGTTTTTTTAGATTTTGGTATAGCTTCGAATTTCTTAAGACAATAGAAACCTGATCGGAAAAACTTTCTAACAGTTGTTGATCATCTTTCGTTAAAAGAGGATAAATACCATTTTGGTAGACGATCAAAACACATAAAGTACTCTCCTCAACCTTTATTGGCACTGAAATAATGGATTGTAAATCGTCAAATTGGACAGAGTTATACAAATGAAAAAGATTACCTGGTGAAATATTAGAGGATTCTGAGAGAATTCCCTCTATATTTGTAAGAATAAAAGATTTATTATCTTTAAAGGTTTTTCCGATAATTCCCTCCCCAACCCTCATTCTCATTTTTCCAATTTCTTCATTAGGACCGCCTGTCCATGCTTTAGGAAAAAGCACCTCTAAGCTTGGTTCGAATATCCATAAAACTCCCATATTAGCTGCAGGTATAACAGACAAGGCATTTTCTAATATTTTTTTTAACAAATCATCTAAATCTTCGTGTACGGATATATCACGGATGCTCTCCATCATTTTGTTCCTAATATATTTTTCTCTATCTAGCATTACTTGCAAGTAATGTAAATCGATTATCGTTTTAAGTTTTTGCTTGCTTTCGATTTTTAATACGGATGATTTGCTGAGCCTAAGGACAATGGTTGTATGATTGACATAATGATAGTAAATATCGGTGTGATTCTCATGGGTGCGAATTTTTTCATTGAAAAATCTTTCTGGTATGGGTGTTTCTTTGTCAAAATGATGAGATAAAACAAGTGAAAAATCTAATCCATTTAGGCTTTGCCACAGCTGAAAATGTGAAAAGCAACAGTCACCCACTAAAAATTGTTTGATTTTCATCAATGTTTCCACTTTATACAACCTCCATAGGAATATGTAGACCTCCACATAGTTTATGTAATTATTATATAGAACCAAACATTGTTTGAATAGTTAGAATTTTTTATAATTATACAGAATTCAACTAATTTCGCCAGGAGGAATTATATGGTATCTAAATTGTCGCAGAACTGGAAGTATGTCATTATCATCTTGCTATTTTTAGGATGGTCAATTGGAAACTTTGATCGATTTTTTATGAATTATGCGATTTTAGGTATTTCAGAGGATCTACATTTAAGTGCCTCCCAGACTGGAATTGTTTTAAGCAGCTTTTTTGCAGGTTATGCCTTAATGCAAATTCCCGGGGGGTGGCTCGCAGATCGGTTTGGTTTCCGAAAAATCATTATCATGGCTGTTTTTGCTTGGTCCGTCTTCACGATTTTGTCAGGAATGGCATGGTCCTTCATGTCCTTAATCCTCATTCGATTTCTTTTTGGACTTGGGGAAGGCAGCTTTTTTCCATCTGCGTCAAAAGGTATTGCGAGTTGGTTTCCACAAAATGAACGTAGCCGTGCCATGTCCTTCATGCTCACTTCTGGGACAATTATGGGTGTAATAACACCAATTATAGGTACCCAGTCCATGCAAAGTATCGGTTGGAGAACAATCTTTTATATTGCGGGTGCCATTGGTATTATATTTGCCTTCCTCTATGTATTTTTCATAAAAGAGCGGAAAGATTCAACTGTAGGAAAAAGTGAAAACCCTTCGAAAAATAAAGCACCCTTAAGAGAAGTTTTAAAAACTCCGATTATCTGGAATTTGTTCATAGCCTATTTTGCCATTTATGCAGTGCAATGGGGATTAATGGCGTGGATGCCGACTTATTTAGTAGCGGAACGACATCTCGACTTAACATCAGTCGGGTATATTTCAGCTATTCCAGCGTTTGCAGGAATTATTGCAATGATTGTAAGCGGCTATATTTTGGATAAATTACCTGAAGGGAAAGATAAGCTAATTGCAGCTGTATTTGCAGTATTAACGGGGGTTTTTCTATATTTAATGGCTTATGCACCAAATATAGCAATGTTTGCTGTCTATCAAAGTGTTGTTACTGTATTCATGTCGTTTAATATTATTCTGATCATCTCAGCTCCATTAAAAATGCTGTCTGAAGAGGTTGTAGGTACCGCAAATGGGTTCATTAATACCGGAGCGCAATTCGCTGGGGTTCTTACTCCGATGTTAATAGGTTTTTTAGTCGATGCTTTTGATGGTTCTTATACAGTTGCTTTTATTATGCTGATTATGTTTGCTCTATTGTGTGCGGGATCTTTATTTTTAATTCGCACTAAGAAAGAGGTTCCTTCTTTCAAAAATAACGCAATTTAGGAGATGGAAAAATTGACTACTCTATCAGAAAAAATTACAAATTTAATAGATAATAAACGCACCTTGTTTACACAGCTAAGTGATCAAATATGGGAGTTTGCAGAAACCAGATTTGAGGAATTCCGTTCAGCTGATTTGCTTAGCGAAGCAATGGAAAAGGAAGGGTTTACCGTAAAAAAGGGAATAGCTAGTCTTGAAACAGGTTTTATTGCCTCATATGGATCTGGTCATCCGGTCATTGCGATTCTCGGGGAATATGATGCCTTGGCAGGGTTAAGTCAACAAGCACGCAGCAGTAAATCTGAGCCCATTATTAAAAATGGAAATGGCCATGGCTGTGGACATAATTTGCTGGGAGTAGGTTCCTTAGCAGCAGCTATTGCGGTTAAGGATTATTTGATAGAAAATAAGCTTGGTGGAACCGTACAATATTTTGGCTGTCCAGCAGAAGAAAGTGGATACGGGAAAACCTTTATGGCAAGAGACGGTCTTTTTAAAGATGTTGATGCTGCCTTCTCATGGCATCCTTCAACAATGAATGCTGTCATGAACTCCACTGCCAATGCTGTCATCCATGCACACTTTAAATTTAAAGGGAGAAGTGCCCATGCCGCTGCATCACCACATTTAGGAAGAAGTGCCTTAGATGCAGTCGAACTTATGAACGTTGGAGTCAATTATTTGAGGGAACACATGATTGATGAAGCTCGAATTCATTATGCTGTAACCAATACAGGAGGATTGGCTCCAAACGTTGTTCAGGCTGAGGCGGAAGTGACATACTTAATCCGTGCACCGAAACCAGATCAGGTAAAAGAGCTTTATGACAGGGTAGTTAACTGTTCCCGCGGTGCGGCACTTATGACGCAAACGAAGGTTGATTTCGAAATTCAAGGTTCCTGCCATAATTTAATTCCAAATCTGACCCTTGAAAAAGTGATGCACCAATATATGCAGGAAATAGGCGCACCTCTTGCTACTCAACAGGATATAAACTATGCAAAAACAATCTATGAAACGTTGACTGACGAGGAGAAGCGTACGGCAGCTTTACAAGTTGGGAGACAAGGAGCTTCTCAATTAGCAGAACGACCTATTGCCGAATTTATCGTTCCTTTTTCTGAAAAAGAAACATTTATGGGGGGGTCTACAGATGTTGCCGATGTTAGCTGGAATGTTCCAACTGCACAATGTGTTACTTCCACCTGGGCGTTTGGAACACCCTTTCATACCTGGCAGGCTGTCGCACAAGGTAAAGAAAGCTACGCCCATGATGCCATGTTATTAGCTGGAAAAGCAATGGCATGTACGGCTATTTCGGCTCTTGAAAACCCAGAATTACTTGAAAATGCTAAAAAAGAATTAGCTGAAAGACTCGAAGGGGAAACTTATACATCCCTAATTCCAAGTGACCTTACCCCTCCGAAAAATAAACAAAAGGGTATCAAACAAAAATTGTTTAATTGATAGTTTGATCAATTAAAAATAAAAATATCATTTAGATGCATTAAGGTGAACCATAAGTAAAGGTGTTGCTTGTAATAATAAATAAGCCTACTCGAGTGTTGTTCCCGAATAGGCTTATTCCAAATAATATTAAATGACTAAAATAATGGTTCCCCACTATTCGCCCTATTAATTCAATTCATGTTACTTAGATTTAATAGTGTTTAATCTGTGTAGCCTTTGCTATCTCCACCGTAAAATGTTGTGAAATTTGAATTTATTCAACATATTTAAATCTACTCTTTTGAAGAATTTTCATAAGAATATATAGACTTCACACCATAGTTTGAGATTTATCGAGTTTACATATGATAAATTATAGGAAGTTAATAGTACACAAAATAATCCGTCTCACTACAACAAGTAATCTTGTTGTAGTGAGACGGATTAAAAAATTCCAAATAACATTTACATTTTATTGAATCAATTTCTTTTATTGTAAAGTATAATTTGGGAAACTCCAACTACGGTTTTTCCAGGACTCCGTAGACAGAAAAAACCTCTAGGTATATTTTAGAGGCTTTTTTTATTAGTATCTCATTGCAAAGAGTAATCTTAACTTATGAGACGAAAAAAATGAGATAATCCATATAATTCCAATACAAACTTGCCATCCTATTTAAGAATGAATAATTCCCTTCTTTATACCAGTTTGACTCTCTTTATTACATTAGAATTACGTAATTATGTTCGTTGGGCGACAGTTCTGAATGAGTCAACTCCTTCTAAATAAGCAAGGACAGCTTTTAATTTCAACTTAAATGAATATTTTGTCATGAAAAATAGCACCTCCAATTGTTAGATGGTTTCTAACAATTGGGGTGCAGTTCAGAAACTACAAGGTCTATTTCACCAAATAATTGGTTGTTACTCAATCTGTCGCCCTCTTAGTAGCCCCACCATGCAATGTAATTCGAGGCCTTAACAATACCTTTTGCGGTTCTTTTTCAAATATTGAATGCGTCGATTTACTAGCCCAAATGTACGCTTCCCCTGCTTTTAACTGATTTAGTTTCGTAGGCATCAATTCTGCTGTGGCCGTTAACGTCTTTTGAATATGCTTTAACCATAATGGTGCATTGAATTTGTGCAGCACCACTAGATTCGATAATTCGATAATTTCATTTGGTACTGATGGAGGGTTTTGCGAAGCGATGATCATCGACACGCCTTTATGGCGCATTTCTCGAATCACTTCAACCACATTTTTCATAAGGGCTGGATCATCCATGTATTTGTGCGCTTCATCAAATACAATCATCTTGTTGAATGGACGGTCATGGTTTTTCACATCAGAGAACACTCGAAGCAAAACCATGAACAATCCAAGCGCTTCATTCTCTTCAATAAATTCGTCACGAATATCAACAATAACGACTCTGCCTGGTTTTAACGTTTCTCCGATTCGGATTCCTTCGTTAATATAATCCTCTACAAATCGAAGCCTTCTCTCCAGCAGCTTTCTAGAACGATCATCAAAGTCCTCTTCTTCAATTCCGCGGCGAATATTCTCAAGCGTTAAATTCCTTCGGTAAAGACGAAGAACGGATTTCAACTGTCTCAAATACATTGCAGAATTGCCTTCCGAGTTCATAAGGAATTGCCAATCCTCCACATTCAATTCATCTGTACTAAATTGCAGTGGCAACACTTCAAACGAAGGAAAATCGCGCTTTCGTTCTTCCACACGATCCACAGGCGTGATAATAACGACATCTTCAATGCCCTCTGGTTCAATTCCGTATTCGGCTCGGAGTCTTTCCACTTCTCGTTCATTGCTGTTTGGCTCTCGAATTGAGGTGAATTCCGGTTCATAGGTATCGGAACGGCTATAATGGAAGACCACACTGCCAAGTGGCGCTGGGAGCTTGTTCGCATTGGTAAAATGCTTTGTTGCCATTTCTAGAATTGACCCAACGGTATAGCTTTTTCCACTGCCTTGAACACCAAATAAACTAATCGTTAATGTCCCGTCTAAATCAATGCCAATGGTGTCCCCATTTATCGCCAGTTTTCCTAAAATTCCAAACTGATTGCTCACATGGTGATCACCAATGAAAATTGTTGGGGGCGGACAATTTTCCGCTTCTTCAGGAACTGAGGAATTGGGCTCTTCCTCCTCGTCTCCATCTTCTAACTCTAGATCGAGCAATCCATTGGGATCATCATCTTTAGGAGTCTCGGAATCTTCCTCTTCCGCAATATCTGTTTCTAAATCCAAGTCAGAAGGCAATACCTCTTCCGCTTCGAATTGCACTTCTTCACTATATGGACTTTCATCTTCAGGCTGCTGAATCTCTTCCTGTTCCTCTAAATCCAAAGAAGGCTCATCCATTTTTTCCTTTCTTCTCTCTTCTCTGATTCGCTCCAACTCAAGATCTGTAAAGAAGAATGAGGCACGACGTTGCAACTCTTCTCGTGACAATTCACCAAAATACTCGGTTTCTTGATCAAACTCTGCTTCCGCCGATCGGAAATACTGTTCTACCTTGTCTTTTCCGACTACATGATAACCGACACCATCTAAGGTTCGGCTGTCAATGCCTTTTTGATCCATCGCGAAAATGAAGGCATGTTTCTTAAACGACAGATGATAAGGTTCCGTCACATCATCCATTTTTAAAAGGAACGATTTAGTTTTCAAATAAGCATCGCTTGTGACACTTTTAAAGCGATACGAACGATCAAGATAATAAAATAGAATATTGGCTAGTTCCTTTGATTGTTGCAGAAAAACAGGCTCGCTTTGTTCTTCACTCACAAATTTCTTTCTCAAAAGCTGCTCGCTGTTTTCCAGCTGCTCGACGATATCTTCACGAAAATCAGTCGCACTTACAATATTTCCACCTGGAAGCGTGTTTCGCCACTTCACTTCAATAAGATTAAACGCAATTTCCTTTTTCGATGGTTTACAGGCAACGGTTAAAATGTCGGTCATTTTTTGACTCACCAACGATTTCCGTTCTTTAACAAACCAATTTTTATGGGCATCTAAAGGAATCACGATGAGCTGAAGTTCTTCATTCGATTGATTGAATTCTCTAAAATACAATCGCGCTAATGCCATACCAAGTGCACCTTTAACTTGCGAAGTACTGGACGTAAGCTTCATAACAAGCTGACCAGAGATAGCATTTAAACTGTCTATCACGGCACTTTCTGCATGTTCACCTAGCTTTAATCCAATCGACTGAGCGACTGGCTTCACGATGTTTTCAATCTCGGATACCTTATTGGTCGATACATAGACTTGATTTCGCTCTAAGCTGTCATCAGGCGCAAAGTCGATCAAGTGATAACGATCCCTGCCAGATGCTGGACGATCAAGGAAATCAACCCCTAAGTATTCATCAATGATGATCACCCAGTCGGAGGCCTGATGAATCCCTTCTAGATGTTTTTTTAAATCGGCATCCATGGTAATCATTAATCCTGGCAGATTACCGATCTCGTCCGTTTCATCAAACATCATCAAGGAAGAATAGCTTGCAAGCAGTGACAGCATTCCTTCAGCCTTTTGGTTGCCAGATGGTTTTCCTTTTGTTGAGACAAACTTTTTCCAATAAGACATTTGATCATTCTCATTTTTCCCGCTTGTATGAGAAACTAACTCATAGCTCAAGCCGTTGAAATAGGAAGAGCGATATTGTTTTGCTTTTTGTTCATTGATAAATCCTACCTCTGCTTTTAACAGTTGACTTAGGATAGAAAGATTAGCCTCAAATTGATTCGGGTCCTCTTTAAAGTCACTGGTTAAATGCTTGGAATAAGAGAACATCGGGAATAATGGATTTTCGGTTTCCATCGTAATTCTCGCTTGGAAATCATCAACCATTTTACCTTCTCCAGAGGTCATCAAATCATCAATCGCGTTTCCTAAACCATCGAGCATTTCTTCATGCTCAGTGAACAGTCTCAAGTTGATCCGCAGGTTTTGGAAAATCCGATATTTCTCCTCCTGGAAGGATTTAAAAATTTGCTTAAAGAGAGCAAGGATCTCGGATCCATCGTCCGGTTCAAACACATTAATCGTGAGAATCGATAAATACGGACGTTTTTCTAGATATTGTAAAAACTTTTCCTTCATTCGTTGATAAGGAAATTTACTTTTACGCTTGTAATTTCGATTGATCTGCAAAGTCTCATTGATACTTTCCAGGAAAGCATCGTCGGTCATCTTCGAGATGGGAACAAAAATGCCCCAATTGTTTCCAATTGTATCAACATTCACATACCAAGAATTATGGCGGTCCTTCACCATGAATGGATAATAAATACTCGTCTGTTCTGACAATAGCGTTGAAATACCGCGAAGACGACGATCTCTGTCAGATAGTCTGCCCACCTCATTCATCCACTTATCGCTGGTCTCTTCATATTGTAAAGACCAAGCCAATTTTAATGGATGCGAAGGCGTCATTAGATAAAAGACAGAATCCGCTATATGAACTTCAATCAAATCGGTCATACGAAGGCGATTCATCAGTAGCTGCGTTTCTTCTGTATTTTGTTCCATAAGCTCTGTCAGCAACGCTTCGTACATAGTCAGATATTTCTCCGCTTTTTCTACTAAAAAGCTTTCTTCAAAGCTTAAAATCTGTTCCCAATGATAGGGACCAAGGTCCGTAATCGCCTTACAGAAGCGTTTCCTTTGACGAAGAAATTGCTTATATGTGTTAGAATCGTATTCAATTTCATCATATTGCTGTTCAAATTGAAGACAGTCCTTTAGTTCTTCGTGTGAAGCATCCGTTGCATTCTTCAACGGCAACGTACCGAGAAATTCAGGATGTTTGAGCCACATGCCATGACATTCATGAAGCAAATAATTCGTTGAAAGATGAAAAATCGTATTTTGCTGTTTGCTATACAGAGAAAGCTGTTGATGGATCGGAACAGGCTGTTCTTCCTGCACTCCCCAGGTCAATTCAAACTCGTTTGGATCAAATTGAAAATACTCGTCCTCTTTCATCGTTGCTATACGAGCGGCACGAAAGACCTCCTGACTTGACCCAACGATTTCTTTCTTCTCCTCGGGCTCGTCTTCACTGTCAGGTTTTCCTTGAATGTAAAAGGCTTCCGGAGCTACTGATTCTTTCAAAATAAAGCCATCATAAGAAATTGCTTGGATCCCTATCGAATAACGCCCGGATTCAATATCGGATAATCTAGATAATTGAGTAGCCGTAACGTTTTGCGTTTGAGCTACTTTATTGGCTGACTTCTTTTTCGAAGTCGAAATGGTTTGGACAATCGTATAATTTTCTTCCGCTTCAGCATCAATAAGATGGACATGGACCCGTTCCCAG
This sequence comes from Peribacillus sp. AS_2, assembly GCF_026891895.1. Classification (NCBI taxonomy): domain Bacteria; kingdom Bacillati; phylum Bacillota; class Bacilli; order Caryophanales; family Bacillaceae; genus Peribacillus; species Peribacillus sp. AS_2. The sequence continues at coordinate 124,216 of NZ_JAPTGA010000009.1, read as the reverse complement.
TCTTCACATAAAGGGGGTGTCGGGACACTTCGGTAATGGATTTTAAAATCCTTTTTCCCGTCCAGTAACAACACCAATCCATTTTGTCCGCGCACAAGGGCAGAGCCTTTTATCTTATCAATGGTTAATTCTTCGAGATTATCCATTACCTTTTCAACGCCCCATCGCTTAAAAACGAGTGTATCCCGTAAGGACTCATCTTTTAACGTTTCTTTTACCCATTGATCAAAATCAACACGGTGAGAATAGCTTTTTAATAAACGTAACAGTTTCTTCTTGATTGTTTTATCCTTTGTATGTAATTCATCGACTCGGTTTTGAATCGACTTTGTTACATTACGCAGCGTTTCGATTGCTTTAATGTTTTCTGTGATCCGAGTGTTTTGATTCGTAGCTGTCAGGACATCTTCATCCGGCAAAAGATAAAGGTATGGAAGGCTGTTCCCAATACTCTTCGCAATACCAGCATTTTCAATAATCGAAAGATAGAAAAGGCACCAATCAATCGCACCTGGTAATTTCCAGTTATTCTCAATCAATTTCGTCATATTCTCAATGGACAAAATTTGATTGAGATTCAAGATGAATTGTTCGGCTTCAATCTTTAATCGCTTTTTCATTTCCTGATACACGTGATCAAACGAAATCCATTCAAAGGTGGCAATATCAAATGAATCCTCCGCAGCTGTGCGTAAATTGGGAGGAATAAATAACACGATGACCTTTTGTTCAAGGTTTCGTCTTTCTACTAATTTCGTCGCGTGAATTTCAAATGGCTTACGGTGGCTGTTATCATTTGAAGTCAGAACATAAGCTTCAAATTTCCCCGCCCCATTCATCAAGATATCGTTACATGCTTTTTCCATGACATGGGGAGAGAGAGCGGTTACTTGTGCGCAATGTCCGGGCTCTTTATTAATCAGTTTCTCAATCAATACCGTGGCGACATAGGAGCCCACCTTTTGATCAAGATCATCCCGTTCGATGATTTTCATAGGATCATTCCTCCCCCTTTACTTCATATCTAGCAATTAACCACTGGGTATTATAAGCATCACTCAATGCCTGATAATAGCCAATTTCCTGCAGTTTATTCGAGAAATATCGTTCATTACTGCGAAGGGCTTGGTACGCTTCATCATTATCAAACCCTGGAATGAGTTGATTGATATAAAACCCATACCGATCTCTCATCCATTCCATAAATTGATCGAGGCGTAAAACCTTGGTTTCATAGTTTCCGTTCTTTCCTCGCTTTAGCATCGCTAAATGAATCATCGTATCCAACAGCTTGGATCCAAGACTGTACTTTTTATAGCGAGCCGCTTGTTGTAGGATGCCGGTCTCCGTATTTTTTGAAAAAGCAGAAGATAGAAGACGCTTATAGAAATCTAGAATGAATTGGTTGTATGATTTGTTCAACAGCTCAATATATTCTTCAAACGGTTCTTCGATCTCATCCTCATTTACAGGAACATAATCCGATAGTTCACTTAGTTTTTCCGTAAAATAATCATCCACTTTTTGCTTGATGCTTGGATCTTTCTCATCAAAAGTAATCACCTGCTCCAACGTATAATTATTCCGATCTAACAAGCCTTCTTCCACCATGAAATCGATTTTCTTCCTTATATAATATAAGGATTCAACCAGCATCGAAAGCTGTTGCTCATGCAATAAGACATTTCGTCCTGATAGCTTTGCTAAAGGTCCACTAAAACCTTGCTGTAAATCAATTTGAAAAATGGGTTTGGAATCCTCTTCATAATCGAGCTCCATCTTTTTTCGATTGATCATTTCAGGAAGCAGTTTGGCTACCCGTAACACATACAATCCTAAATGAAGCATAAAAATTTGACTGAGCGCTTCAAGAATTGAGGAACGAGACATGTAATGCTCATAAGCGAGAATCCGCTCTACATCATCCGCTAACAGCAAGGCCTGATCAATGCTCACTAACGGGTCAGACGTACCGACTTGACTTCCCTTTTCATCACGGTCATTTGGGATATGGTTCGTGATACTAGCGACCAACCAGGTGGACAGTTCCAAATCATCCGAATAAATAACGGTGTCCAATTGTTCATTATAATTGTAGGCAAGAAAACGTCTTAACTTATCAATGACTGCTGGTTTCCCATCATTTATCCGTGCTTCATCAGCTTTAACAAGCAAATGCCAGATCTGCTCGCTAGCTTGATAATCTTTGATATTATTTTTTTCACTTGCTTTATAGGCATTCAATGATAAGGGTAAAAGCGAAGCAAACTTGGGTACCTTATTCGGACTGTTTTTATAAAGCATATCGACATAATCGTTCAGAATCCACTTTTTTACAAGGGATTGATGATCAGCAAAGTCCTCAAAATCATTCTCACGCTGGAACACGATGTCCCAGATTCCCTTTAAACGATCAACAGGCGGCTTTGGAGGCCGATAGCCATTGAATTTCATAAGGGGTAAAAAGTTAATGAGAACACGGTCTTTTGCAATCGTCTTTGCCTGGACACGGAGAGCTTTTCGTACCGTATATTCTTTATGATTTTTCTCAGAATTTATCAATTGGCTCTCCTCCTTCCAATGCAGATAGACTTAACTTCCCATCTTTTTTCTCTACCATATAAAGATACTTATTTTTTTCGATTAATAGCAGTTGATTATACGATTGACTTAATAACTGGGTTTTAAAAATGGTCAAATTCATAAAACTGCCTCGTAATTCATAGGTCGAAGGCACATAACCACTTTTCACTTTTTGCAGCAATTCATACAGATCAAGCGTTAAATCAAGCATGATACGTTTCCCTTGTTCAACCGACTGATATCGCATCTGGATCGCATCTGGTGAATACTCAATAAATTGCGTTTCTTGACCCAAATCCTGGACAAGCAGTTCGAAATTCTCCCTTGGGAAAATGCGGAGACTAACGAATTCCGTTGTCTTCCACTTGCTTTCTTTTAACGCCAATTTATCTTTTGTAAATGGATGATGGACCCCTTCGGAATACGAAATCGCTTTAAGGACCTCTGTCAGCTCTTGTTCTAAATCCTTATCCCCGTTTAGGATACTGCTAAACTGCTTTAACGAAGGATATGGAAGAAGAATATAAGGATCATTATCCAAGCTTTCAAAATAGTACTTGCGTTTACTAATGGAAACAAATGTTTTAAAAGCTTCCACTTTCTCCACTTCCATCAATTCATTCGAATGGATTGGACGATGTTCGTAAAATAGATCCAACAACTTTGTTTCTTTTGGTTTATAAGATAAATCTTTGATCGCATAAAGTTCCTGATCACTACTCGGCTGACTGGCCAGTGTATTTTCAATATGTGGCACGGACACCTCGGAAACATCGACTTTTCCTAATTCCTTCATTAATCGGTCCACACTTTGGCCCATGTTGAAAACCGAATTATAATAGAAACCAGTTAATAAGGCTTCGCTGTTCGCTAAGGAAGAATAGCGTGCCAGCCTTTCGATCTCGCGGCAGTTCTTCGTTCCATATAAAATATAGGAAAGCGCAGAACGAATATCCCTCATCGTAATATGGAGCTTTTTCCGTAAATGAACCGTTTCGACTACTTTTCGGATATTTTCTTTAATTTGTGGTCCAACAGCCTCATCCTGGATGGATGTTACATTATAATAAATCGGACAAGCATCCTTCACTTTGCAGTTATCGCAAAGCTCTGTGATTCGAGGATCCGTAAATTTATTGATTAGCTTTTCAAGAATCGAAGGGGTGTTTTCATCTTGTGCCACAACGCTTCTCCAGTTTAAATTCACAAGAGAAAATTGGGTTTTCCGGTTCTCACGTGAACGCAAATAGGACTCGACGTGTTGGAATAGCTTGCCATATTTTTCATCATGAGTGCTTAAAAATTCCATTAGTCGCCCTTCATTTATCGCGATTAAGCGGACTTCTTTAAGTACATCAGGTTTGTGAGAAAATGGATCATCGCCTGCAAAGACATTAAAAAACTCATCCAAAACGTCTTCGTTCAACTTGTCACCTTCATCCTGTGAACCATCATAATTAGTAATCAAGCGGATGCCTCTAAAGTCAATCACCTTTCCGTTGCTTCCGTCCTTTACTAATTTTCCATCCACACCAAGAAGCTTATTTTCGAGATTTTGAATAAACGCCGTTTTCCCGTCACCGGCATTTCCTGTAATGACCACCAATTGAAAAGCTCCATCTGCGATCTTTTGCAGCAGCGTTTTTTCGAGTTTCGTCTCGACATAGTTGCTCTTTGCAAATGGATCTAAGCCCCTAGTACCTTTATTACTGATTGGACTTTGACTGTATAGACTTTGGAAATATGGGATTAAATAATTATCATATTGACTGTTGATCGTTTCTGGGTAAGGCTCTATTTCTGAAAAATCATTTTCAGGCAACTTTACTTTGATTTCACTGTAATACGATGCAATGCCATCCAGTGCTTCCAACATGTCTTGCGGTGTTCGGAAACGCTCGTTATGGTATGGATGACACGCTTTTTCAACCCAGCTCGCTAATTCGGAAGATACCGTTGGGCGATAAGTCTCTAAAGGCTTTGGTTCCTCTCCAAATTCCGGCATATAATCTTCAAATGGATATTTGCCGTTACTTAACAATTCGTATAAAACGATACCTAAGGAAAATGTATCGAGACTCGGCTTCGCCCCGATCTCATGTACATCGGGTGCCAGGTAACGCTTCGTTCCTCCGATAATCGTACTTTGATCGGCATCGCGGCTAATATTAAAATCAATTAGCAGCGTTTTCCCATCCCGAACCATAATGTTCGCAGGTTTAATATCCGCATGAATAATTGGTACTTCTAGGCTCTGCAAGTAAATAAGAGCATCCAGCAGTTCTCTTGCCCATTTGATGACTTGGAGAATCGAAAAGCTATTCTGTTCATCTAACAATTGCTGCATCGATTTCCCTTCAATAAATTCCATTTTCAGAAAGTATTGCTTCCCTTGATGAACCGAATCTACATCATATCCCTTTGCAATATGTGGATGATTGATCGATCGAAGACGCTGGTATTCTTTACGAACGACATTAATATTACTAATCTGGCTGTTCTTCATCACCTTAATCGCAAAGGTTTCTTCCGTCGGCACATAAAAAGCCTTATAGACGTTGCTTGTTCCACCTTGACCAAGGCGTTTCAAGATCTTATAGCGTGAATCAATTTCATTACCTTCTTCATAGACTTCTGGCGTTTCCTCTACCGGATTCTCTTCCGCAGCCTGTTCTTCTGATTCGTCTTCAAAAATCTCCAAAATCTCTTCTGCAGACTGGTACCATTCTTTATAATGATGGTGCGACATCTTGATGATGACATTCATCAATTCTTCATCCGCTACCCCTTGAATGGCTGGTAATTTGCCATTTTCACGCTCCAGATTATTTTGATCATTACCCACTAATAGGTCGTAAAAAATTCTTCCTACTGAATAAAGGTCGCTCGCAGGTGATGCTAAGTTATGAGAGGATAGCACCCGCCCTGGTGTATAGCGTTTATCAAGCCCTTCTGATAAAGCCTCTGTCATGATCGTCGTCTGACTTGATGCGTCTACCAATCTTGAAAACTCAAAATTTTGCAGAATCACCTGTTCCCTCTGATCAATCAGAATATTACTTGGTGTTAAATTACGATGAATAATTCCCTCATGATGAACCTCTTTCAATATTTTGAAGGTCTTCAAAAAGAGATCCTTAATTTTTTCTTCAGATAGCTTCTTCTCTTCAAGGTAATATTCCATCAAAGATTTGCCGTCAACCTTTTGGTATACGACGCTAAAGCGGCTTTCATCTCCATCTGGAATAAAAGCAGTAATTGGCTTAACGACCCCTCTAACATCACTCATACCTTCGAGCTTTTTATAATCATTACGTAAGAGGTGCATTTGCTGCTTTTGCTCTTCTCGTGAAAGATATGGATCCATAAAGAATTCTTTTAACACAAACTGCTTATCACTGCCTGTATCTTTATTTACCACTATGTATTCATTATAAAGTTCGGTCTGTTTTTCCAAAAAGACTTCTTCATAATGATGAAAGCGTCTATTTTTCTTTGGAATCGGTTGAAAGGTTTTCATTTCTTCCAGTACAAGAGGCTTTAATTGATCAAATGAAATTCTCATTCTCGATTGATCGGTATGAACTCGATTTTCTTGAATAAAATGGGAAATCGTTTTTAACGTTGTCATTTTGCTGCGACTGTTTCCTTTAACGGAGATTTGAACATCGCGGCCGCTGAAGTTAATGACATCTTCAATCCAGACTTGTCTTAAGAGCGGATTTTTACTTTGCAGATAATTCTTTAATACTTTCGCTTGTCGGGACACCTGTTGTAAAGGATTGCTCTCGGTTTTATTGCTTAAGACGATTCTACTATCGTTCCCTTTGATTTCCCCATGCCAGTACTTGTCTTCAATCACATAAATCGCGTGAGGAGCTACAACGACAATGTCATATTCAAAAAACTGTCCATTCCCTGAAGGGATTTCAAAATTATGATAAATAATAAAATCATTAGAGAGCGTCGATTGAAGCTCTCTAATTAATAGGCGCTCTCCTTCTGATGCAGGCTGTCCAACGCGGTGGACAATGGCCATAGATTATTCTCCCCCTTTTTCGATTCGGATGTTGATATGGTTTTTCTTAAACAAATTCGTTGCTACTCGTAAGACTTCTTCTAATTCAAATTTATCGGTTTGGTCCGCAATTTTTAAAATCAAATCTTCCAATGTGCAGGACTTACCTTCTATCGCCAGTAGGACCTCTGCTTCCTTCTCCGTCAATTCCCCTTTTTTTGCAGCATTGGCTACGAGGTTCCTAGCTTTTGAGATACGAGTTGGAATCGACTTCAAGCCTTTTACATCCTCTTCTTTGATTTGATCTTCAAGCTTTGTTTTGAGCATAAACAATTGTGAAGATATATCGAAGACTTCCGTTTCAATTTCCTCTACATCCATCTCCAGTACATCGGTATAATAACGAAGTCGTTGGTCTAAAGTATCCGTTAGCTCAAGCCAATGATCGACTTGCTTTACAATCATGGATTCAAATTCTGTTTGCAATTCCTGATAGCTCTTTGATTGTTCGTCTTCTTTGAATTGCGTATGGAGCTGACCGCGGATCGAAAGTTCCATTAATAGCTGCTGCTGATACTTTTTCTTTTCTTCTTCAAATTGCTTACGCGACTTTTGAAGCTCTTGCATGATTTCTTCGCGAACTTCTTTTAAGCGATTGATCCAGTGCTGGTAAGACGGCAACCCTTCGCCTTCCCACTCCTTTTCAATATCAGTATCCACTTGTTGTATTTTTTCAATGAGATGGGTCAGTCCCATCGTCTTCAAGCGGTCTAATAAATCACTTAGAGATTTTCTTTCATTGTAATAGGCTTCCCATTTCGACCATTCAGCCACTTCTGCTTCTAATTCTTTTCGTTTCGGCTTAAGCTTGTCCCATTGGCGATCTACACTCTCGATATTAGACGTGATATCAATGAAAAAGTTGACCCCATCATTTGCTTCACTAAAGTTTTGAATCGATGTTTTTTGCAGTTCTGCCTTTTCCGTTGTAATCGCAGCGTATCGATCCTGTAGCTCTTTTAACTCATTGTCAAGCTTTTCCTTGTATTGGAACCAGTGAGCTTTTTCAGGTTCTTCCACGGCTTCGACTGCTGAAAGAGTATGATCTAATGTAGAAAGCACCCTTCCTGACTTTTTAAGCTTATCTTCAATTACATCAATCCACCTATTCACAAAAAGACTCATATCTTTTTGAAGCGTATGTAGGACATCTTTTAACACGCCTGAAAGCTTTTCATAGGTTTCTTCATCCTGAAGCCTTTCAATTTGAGCAATAATCGGCTCTGTCGTTATCGACACCTTTTGCCCTTGCAATTCAAGTTCTGTTTTCAAGCTTTCGATGTATTGAACTTGTCCTTCCAAATTGGCACGCCATTCTTCAATCGTGAGGGGCTTCATATAGAATTTTTCTTTGTTTGGACTTCTGAAAAAGAGCTTTCGTATGTCAGCAAATTCAAACAGCTGCTCCCGTTCTTGTATTGTATAGCCTAGTTCTAATAATTGTTCAGATACTACCGTAAAATCAACTGCTTTTGCTTTCTTTCTCGTGATGGTAATCTCTTCCGCACTTTCCTCAATCAGTTCGACCACTTTTCGTTCGGCTGGGTGAGTATTTAAATATAAGTGATTATCATCGTGAATACTGAGTAAGCTAGGAAAATCGGTCATTAAGGTTTCAAATGGTGCCACACTGCCCAATGTAAACATCGCAGCAATGTCCTTCTTTTGTTTCCCCGTCAATCTGGGATACTGTTTAGCTAACGGCTCAATGCCTCTTTTTTGTGAAAGCGGTATTTTTTCACTTTCCAACACAGCTTTAAAATAGGCCATTTTCGGCTTCCAACGACCGACCATTATCGTTTTATATTCTGGAAAACGTTCCTCACACATTTTTTCAAATAATTCAATGAGGATGCTTTTTCCATGATTCCGTAATTCCCATTCAGATCCATGTACGTTTTTCATTTCTACATCAAATAAAGCAGCAATTGTCTCATTGATGATTTCACTCATGACAAAGTTCAAATCTTCCTGTTCACTTGTTGGAATATTTCCCGTTTTGTTCAGATAGTGAAGCAGATTTAACAGCAGCTGAACATCTGTTTTTTCAAATGGAATTAACTCCGACAGCAGCGGTATTTCAACATTGATCATCGTCTTGAGATTCAAATTAAAAGCGTAGGCAAATGGATCACTAGACTGCCTTACAACTTTATTTCCACTTTTATCTTCCATATCTAAAAGGAAAATCCACTTACCCGTATACACAAATTCAGGTTTGTATTCCAACGATTTTGGCAGTTTTTTTTCAGAAAGGCGGCTCGTCGTTACAATTTGCAGATGGCGATTTGGGAAACGATTCTTCACCTTATAGTACGTACCGCCAATATCCGTGGTAAAAACACCGCGTGCATATGGTTTAAACTCAATAGGGTCTTCGGTTATTTGATCAAACATACATATCCAGTCTAGTTCATTCCGATCGGTTAATAACTCAGGTACAATAACCTGATTAAAGGACTGAACGGCATTTTCTTGCGAATCCTTGTCATTCGCCTGATAATAACGCAAAAAGTCTTTGATAGCCTGATCAAGAAAGCTTTGTGGAGCCGTTTGCACTTGATCTAGAGCGACTAATTTATACCCTTCAATCAAACTTTGACGGATTTCCACGCCAATCCATTCTTTTAACAGGGTTTCCGCTTTTTCATTCAGCAATTGATAGTCCGACAATACCTCCGGCTTACATCCTTGCGGAAAGGCAGCTAGTGCATAAATGAGCTTTACATAGTACTCATCCCTTCCGACCTTTTCGATCAGGGATTGAACGGTCGCAATAAAATGAGAACGCTCTCCTAGTAAGATATCTTCGTTCATACAATTTTCGACGAGATCGAGGACTGTGTATGTTTGCTTCGTTTCTTGATAATGCTTCACAATCGCATTGAAAGCAGAGATTACAGAACGTGGTCCATTTCCGATATCCTTCCGTGAGCTGTCGGTCAGCTGTCCAAGTGCTTTGATTGCATAGGCATCGATAATTTGATCCTTATACGCTTCAAAACCAAAGTAAGAGGCATAACGATCCCACAGTTGTACCGCAAATTCAGACGTATAAATCTTTGATAAATCGATCAGCATTTTTTGTGCTTGGAATCGGTCGAGTGCGTCTGATTTTACCTGTTGCATTTGGACAAACGAGTTCAACGGCAAACCGATCATAATTCCGTAACGGCCTTCACGATTCAAAGTACTGTTGGAAAGTTCAAATAAATATTGGAACACTTTTTCCGGAGCTAGTTCATTCAACGTAATTTGCAGCTCATCGGTGAAGACCATTAATCCAGAATAGCCGCATTCATTGACTAAGAATTTCGTGATCTTATCACAATATTGAAGAAACTCTGCGATAGTACGTTCTAAACGATAGTTCCCTTCCTTGATTTTTTTCTCAATAAAGGCTTGGGCATTTTCTTCCGTCATCCCGCTGGAGATTAACAGTTTGATTTCACTCTTCATACCACGCTTCTGAAATTGGGAGCAAATTTCCTCAAATTCTTCTTTTTCAGAAAGATTTTTCTTCTCTAATATGTATGACACCCATGCATGGATTCCAGAAAACAGCTCGTCCAAGCTTCTCCAGCTAAATGGAGGAACCGCGATCATTCCTTTTTCCTCGGCTTTATGCCAGAGATAAACAAGCATACTCGTTTTTCCCAGACCAAAATCTCCCGTAACTAGTCCGGAAAACACTTTATGCTGATCGACAATACGTTTCACCATTTTACTTTCGTAGTCCTGTGCATCCCCTAAAGACATATGAGTCATCGCATGCTTGCGATAGTTTCTTTCAACGCTTTCAGGTGATGCCGTCAACTCTTCCCAAGTAGCCGTACTGATAATCGGATCTTTTTTTAGGATTTTCTCTAATTCCCCTAGTTCATTGATAATGGCAGACATTCATGATTCCCCCTCGTTGCTATTGTAATGGAACAGTTTTTATCGCTTGCAGAACCATCCCTCTTGGTGCATAGCGAATCGTAAACGCTTTTTTATATCGAATTGATTTATTCACCATTTCTTCGATTTTCGCTTTTTCTAATAAAAATAAAATGGATAACTCCTGTTTTTCTTTATCTGTAATTAGCAGGCTTCCATTTTCTTGTCTTGTTTTCTTTTCAATATACTTTTGCAGTCCATATGTAAATAGATTCGGATCGACAAATTCAAGCAGATCAAATTTTCCATTGACAATTTCTTGGATGAATACAACGCCTTTACCAATGGTTGTCGAATCCATTCCTGTAATAGATTCGTCATCGTTATAGGTTTCTTCAAGCATTTTTACAACCCGATTGTATTGATCGGACGCCACATTCTTTTCTTCTAAAACCGTATCAATGACAAAACGATAGGTGGTAAAATATCTAGGGCTATTGTTTTCAAATGATTTTAATATATGTAGCATGTGTAAAAGGAATGGAATTTTGTCAGGATTCTTGATATAAAGAAGCTGTACGGACTCGCCAAAAGGAGTGAATTCCACAAATATACCGTTTTTTTCTCGTTGTTTGCTCAAAATACCTAGATCCACGAGCCGATTAAAGACATCACGGCGTTCCCCAAACTCTACTCCTTCTTCTCTTGCCATCTCGACAATCTCTTCCACCGACATTTTACCAGATAGTAAGGTGAAAATTTGATAAATCCACTCTATATTCACTCGGTCAATTAAATATTTATGTTTCATGAGAACACTCCATCATTTTATATACTATATATTATAAAAGATCATTGTTAAGATGTAATACTATTGGATAGCTAATTCCCTATTTATGACAGAAAAAAATAGAAATAAAATTTATTCTTTAATATTAATGTAAAACAAATTCTTTTTGTCCGAATAATTTGCTATAAAAAACGAGACGATTCACTCCAATCAAAGGTTCATTAATTACATATAGCTCCATCTACTAAAATCAAAAACTATAATTGTCAGGCAGCTTTTCAATTGTTTTTATATGTAAAATCGGTTAAACCATATAACCGAATACATGGTGTCTATCATCCAAAAAACAACGCAAAGTCAAAAATATTATTTAATTCAATTATAGTATAAATTAGGTCGTTTGTTCTAGAATTTGTAAAGGATATATGCAAGGGGAAAAATAAAAGTGCCCAGATGAATGTTCAAACGAAGAAATCCGTGCTCAAATGGACATGACTGCGTGGAAGAATTAACCTTATAACCATCCTTAGTAGGTCCCTAGAAAGAAAAATAAATAAAAAATAGCTGTATATGAGACGGAAAACTACCTAGTTCACTCCCCGGCTGTATCTTAATAATCCTCATCTTACTGAATTGGATTCTGGAGTTTTTGAGGATAACTACTCAGTAGGGTACTAGAATATCATTACTGAGGACCTTTTTCTTATGGACCTAACGGTGCAGTTTATTTTATTTAGTGACGGTCCACTATATCTTTTGAACTGTGCTATTGTTAGTATAGACTTACATCTTGCATTTGACTCTATTCTTTTGGTACCGAGCAACTTACTATAGAATAGAATCGCAGCAAAGATGAAGTGGTTTATAAAGATGAATTAAACAATATAATGGGAGTATGAAAATGGAAGAGTTTAATAGTACTGAATATCCAAAACACAGAGAATGGGAAGCAAAAGTTTTTTCTTTACCTAAAATACCTCGTGGAGATGAAGGGCAACCAGCGGTATTAAGACAGATTCTTAATGCTGTAATTAATAAAGTTCCTTATAACACAAAAATTAAATTTTCTGGTAGTCAAAGTGAAGCAACATTAGAACACTTATGTAGATGGTTGAGACCAATTGGAATGGTTCATAAAGAAAGCGGAGTTTGGAAAATTTCGGATGAAAGCTTGAAATGGTTAGAATCTAATGATGATTTATATTTAACAGCAATATTTTGTGCAAATGTAAGATTTATTGGTGAACTATTAGTAAAACTATATACACCTAAAACAATAATGGATTTACTAGAGATTGCACAAGAAGAATATAAATTGTCTTGGAAAACAAAATCAGAAATTAATAATAGATTAACTTGGTTTAGACAATTAAAAATAGTAGAATTTAATGATTTTAAACATACTTATTTTCTAACAAAAAAAGGTTTAGATTTTATTTCAAAAATTGATTATGTAACGCCAGAAGAAATTAAAATAGTTGGCGATATCACTGAAGAGGAAAAAGAGATTCCAGTCTCAGTTTGGGCTGTTGATTTATGTGAATTAACACAAGAACAACTAAGAAAAAGAAAACCCTCAATTGGATATATTCCAGGAGATATCCCAGAGATTTGTGAAACGTTGAGTGGCTATATTCAATTAATGTATTCACCAATTACTAAAGAAGCTTTTCTTAATTATTCAAAAGAAACATTTAATATAGCTGTTTCTTCAGCTAGTAGTTTTATTACCACATTGACAAATATAGATTATATTGAAAGAAAATCTATAGCTTTATATGAATCTTCAGAGTTAGCAAAAACCTGGTTAACTTCTAAATCAGCATTAGATTTAGTTTACTGTATACATTCAAAGGTTTTGTTTGTATTTGAATTATTAAAAGAGTTAGAAATAGAACCATTAGATGTTAAAGAGTTGGCAGTGATTGCAAAAGTATCTTACGGTTTTGAAACGGAAAGAATAGAAGAAATAAGAAAAAGAATCAATATTTTTAAGTTAGCTTTATTAATTCAAGAAGAAACGCCAGGTAAGTTTTCTTTAACAGAACGAGGGAAAAAAGTTTTAAATGTAGTTACTATCCAACAAAAGCAAATTACAGAGTCAGAAGATTTAACTAAGAAAAATGGAAATATAACATCTAATAACTCAATTAATAACTCAATGATTGATGAATGCTTAATGGAACTTCGTTTAGCGGCAAAAGATTCATCCAATCCATCGAGATTTGAAAGAGCCATCAAAACGGCATTTGCTTTATTAGGTTTCAATGCTACATGGTTAGGTGGGTCTGGAAAGACAGATGTATTTTTAAATTCTCCAAGTATACCTAAATATTCATATACAGTTATTATAGATGCTAAATCTACATTATCAGGAGTTGTGTCAGAAGGACAAATAGATTTTGTTACATTGAAAGAACATAAAAAACTTCATTCTGCGGATTATGTAGCGGTTGTAGGTTTTTCGTTTCAATCAGAAAGATTAATTCAAAGAGCAATTGATCATAAGGTGATTTTAGTAGATGTAGATTCTCTTGAAAAATTAATTAAGTTTCATTACGAAATTCCTTTACAAGCAGATGCATATAAAAAGATATTTTCACAAGTGGGTAAAGTAGATATAAGCGTTTTGAAAGAAGATAGACGTTTAATCGAAAGATCTGGACAATTGATACAAGCGATAATGGATTGTCTAATTGAAGAAAGCTTTGATCTAATTACAGAAGGGCTATTACAAGAAAGAGATATATATAGAAGCTTAAGAAATAATGATATTTTTAGTACGCCTCCACAATTAGATGAGATTTCAGAGATGTTAAAATTTTTATCATCACCTTTTATTGGATGCATAGGGCGTTCTAAAGAAGGGTATTATGCTTTGGGTTCTTTATCAGATGCAATGAATAAATTTAATTTTTATGCTAAATCTTGTGAAGCTAAGTAAACTTTTTATCATTTAGCTTTATCACGGAGAAGCGTATCACAAGTAAATTTTGAGGAGACTTTCTCTCTTTGGGGTAAGGTGCAAGCTGTCTCTAAAAGATATGCTCCTAGTGTTATAGATATTCTTGAGCCAGCCATTTGAGAAAGTTGTTTCTGGAGGGTTTGGGGCTTCTACATCTCATTAATCAATAGAACTGGATTAATAGAAATGAGATCATGGGGATCATAGCATTCGAAATGTATCTATAGAACAGGAAAGTATGACAATATTTACCTATCACTTTATTAAAACTCCTTTGCTTTTAATAAACAAAGGAGTTTTTTTGTTCCATCATTACTCCCAAAATATCTGGAATTAATTGGGTATTTATATTTGCAACAAAAAAAGCCCTCACAATGAGGACCTCGAAAAAAAACCTACTATTATGTAAATCTCCCGGAAATTGTTTCATCGAGCAGATCTTGTTGGACGAGCTTTATAAACTTATTTCATCTATCCAATCATTTAATTCATTATCAGTAAATTTAACTTTTTTGTTAATTACATCATTTTTAAGTTTGCTCAACCTAGCAAATAATATTAATGAGCAATTTTCCTGAAGTTCCAATAAAAGTGTATTTATCCCTAACACCATTTCTTTATTCTTAGATAATAAATGTTCTTTTTCAATAGAATCTGACACGGCAAACTTAAGTTGATATTGATAATATTTCCATAAAAGCGTTAAAAATATATCAATATCCTTAAATGAATATTTACTTTTATGAGTCGGAATCTTTATTTTTTCCTCAAAACATTCTAAATGTTTCTGAGTAATTACCACTGGAAGAGGTGGAAATATATTATCTCCGGTAATTTCACTTCCCCCCTCAACGCTTTCCTGAAGTTTTTGTAAATAGTAATTAGAAATTCTCAGTCCATTTCCAATAACCTCAAGCTTATTGTTTAAAAACAGCAACTCAATATAGTTCACGTCAATTTCATTTAAATAAATAATAGCAAAAATAAGCCTTCCCATTTCATTTTCATTTGTAACATCCACGGTTTTCACACCGATAGGCAGATAAGTTAGATTTTTTTCACAATAAACATTTTTTGGATTGACAAAACTAAAACCGCTCTCATTAGATATCATATTTATTTTATCTTTAATAAATCGCATTTTGGTTTGTTCCTTTTCCTTTTGCCATTCATTAATGCTTGAGCGAGAATATCCTCCTTTTCTTGGTATATGATTTAAATAAAACTCATTTAGAGTTATCAATCTATCTAACCATAAAATTTCTTGCTTCTCAATTTCATCTAATTCAAAATTATATGCTGTACGTTCGCAAATATTGCGAAAACCTAATTGCATTTCACTTAATTTGTCTCTTGCATCCCTTAAATTATACATTGCAAGGCCACTTGCATTATTTTCCGATTTTTTCATTACAATATTTAAATAATTGTCTATATAGTTCCTGATGGAAGAAAAAAAGCCATGCTTTATTTTAGAGATTTCATCCTTTAGAATTGTAGGTTCCTCAAAAGGTCTATTCTCTCGTGGAAACAATTTTTCTTTTATTAATGATTTACCTAACTGCATTCTGACTTCATCTATTACGCTGACTTCTGGAGTTAACTTAGTTTGCTTGAGAACATATTCTAAAACCCTGATATTTAATTTTATAAATTTAATTAGATTTGAACGGATATTTATCCAATATTCTTGCCACTCATAAATAGATGAATATTCAAAATGGGACAATATACTATTTTTCCATAGTATAGTCAGATCTGTGTTGAAACTTAATTTTATATTCTCAATAGGCATAGCTTTATAGGATTCATCAAGTAAATTTAAACCATTAAATAATTCTAGTTTTGGTTTAATACCATTAGTAATGTATTTCTTATATATAGGTAAGAACCGACACACTGCTTTAATACGACTTACACTTTTAGTATTAGCTTCCCCCACTTCTTGAGGAAGTAATAGATATTCAATATAAATGTCTTCTCCTGATTCATATATATTGATAGAGTCTGTATTTACTTTTAAATATTTGTATGCCGATTCTATATTCTGATTAATAAACTGATTGTATTCGTAAGGTTTAAGTGCGTGATATTCATACATTAACAATGATAATTCTTCAAATTTCCATAATTGTCTCTTGTCCCAAATTTCATCAAAATCTAGCGAAGTTACAATGTCAAACTCCTTATTCAATCGAGCTAACCAACTTGCTAAGATACTATAACTATTTATATCCCTTTTTAACTTTTTATCATTTAACTCATTGAATAAATAATATGCATAAATATAAATATCAGATGATTCTATATCGAAATCTTTAATTTCTTCAGTCAAAGTCAATATATAGTTTATATTTTCATTTTCAGGCATTATCTCATGGAATTCGCTTAACGTTTTTACTTTATTACCCATGTCTTTTATAGCATTCCACGGTCCAATCTCCAATAAAAAGAGCATTAATCCCCCACGTTCATTTGCTCTGTCAAAGTAGGTTTGATTCTCTCTGAAATATTTCAAAACTGAACCTGAAAATAACCCCTCTAACGTATTTACAATAAATGCATAAGAATTTAATGATATTTTCTTAGATAAAACAGAGTAAAACTCATCTTGTTCTATATCGATATGGAGGGGGATTTGCGAAAAAAGTTTTGCTATGTACTTTTCATCTACTATACTTATTAATTTCGTCAGTGTCCTTGCAACCGGAAAAAACAAGTGCAGTTTATCTGATATGTGTTTTGAGCGCACAGGGTGCAAACCTTCAACATAAGAACCTTTTTCCGTTTTTAAGAAAAATTCATTTTCTAAGCTTTCAAGTATCCCATTTATATCGTAATTAAAGCCTACTTCATTAGTTATTTCTTGAATTAGCTTTTCACTCCTTAATTGAATTCCTATAACATCTGCTAGGGAAATCAATCTTAAAAAATCTATTTTAATAAAGGAATCTTTAACGGAATTAATGGTCTTCAATTGTTGAGAAAGACGGTCTTCTAACATTTCTCCATGTGTTAACAAATAGACAAATTCAATTAAAATTTGTTTCTTTTCCACTTTTTCCCAAGCGGATTGCCAATTTAAAATAGAGTTATGAATTTTATTTTTTTCTTTTAGGTTGTCATAAATTTTTTTCGCTTGTTCTCTATTTAAATTTATATTTATAATTTTCAATTTAACTAAATTACTTTGATCACCCGCGAATGTGTACCAATCATCTTCTCTTGAAGTAATTAATAAACGATAGTTCAGTGTAATCCTATCTTCTAATAACTGTGCAAGTTTATTCCATTCCTTTAAATCAACGTCCAAATTGTCCAAAACAATTAAAGTTTTCTCTCCTAGTTTTGACCTTGAATTTATATATTCAATTATATTATCAATTTCTTTAGTATCCTTACACCAATTTAATTTATAGACTGTGAATTCTTTAGATAAATTAAATGCTACTTGCCAAGCTAACGTGGTTTTCCCTTGACCGCTTGAAGATTTTATTACTGTGATTTTATTTTCACTTATTGATTTTTCTATTTCTTTTTCTAAATTCTCTCTTCTAATAGGTAAACCGTTTACTATATCAGCAGGAGTTGCCTTTTTACCCTCGTAAAACTCCGTATTTTCTTTTGTTGTTTTAAATTTTTTAAAGTCTATTTTTTCAAACCAATGAAAGGCTGGATTTTGAATATCTTTTGCTATATCATCTTTTACATTTTGAACCATTTGAATTAATGTTGTATAAGTTATCTTTCTTCTATTCTTTGCTGCTTGGAATATACTATAAAATAAGGAGTCAATAAAAAGCTTTTCATTACCTGTGTGTATGTCGAATTTGTCAATCATAAGACTAATAATCTTTTGTTCTAATTCATTCTGTGTTAATTTTTCGAATTTTAATTGCTTACTAAAAGTTTGGAAATCGAAATTGTTCCAATCCCAATGGAGATTTTCTTCTTTAATTTTATCAATTTTATTCGTCCAAAATTGGATAACTACTTTATCTAACTTGTTAGCTATTAACTTAGAAAAGTTACCTTTTGCAATCTCCATGTCATATACTAATATAAAATATCTATTAGTATTTTGTTTATCTGTTAAATATACCTCTAAAAAATTAGAAAGAATACTATCAAAAAAACTGGCATCTTGCTTTTCTTTTGAATGTTTTAATTGAACATGGTCAACAGTTATATTATCGTCTAGCATTGAGCTAAAAGTATCCACATCCTCAATGCCTTCTAATTTTAAGCTTTTATTGTCCTTATCCAAAAATTCCAAAGCTCTATAGCAAGAATAGACTAGTTGATAATCATACCCCATTAAAGCTATTTGTCCACCGGTTCTGCCTTCTTCTATCTCAACTTTTGATTTTCTTTTTTTAATTTTTTTATCCTCATTCTTTTTTGTCTTTTTTGCCACTCTATCACCTCATTCTTCTATCCTATTATGCTAAATCTTTTTTGCTTAAAATTTTTAATATCAACAATTCCTTCCCCTTCATTTACCTATTAATATAGAAATTATATCCAAAATCATTGTATCAAATATTTTTCTAATAATTACAGAATAATTAGTACTTATAAAAAAATAGATAACAATTTAAAGAAGCAACGACAATTTGGTCGCTGCTTCTTTCTTAATAAAGATAATTAGATATTTTATTTGCCAGTCTAAATGTGTAGTAGTATTAAACCATATAATGAGATGTAGTATTCAACATTTTATTTTTATTAGAATTTAATACTTGCTTATAAAAATTAATAGAGAGTTAAATTGTCTAAAATTTGATGGTTTATAAAAAACTTTTATTAGCAAAAACTTATACATTAACAACTAAGACGACCCACATCACAGCTTAGTTTTACCAAGTTATATATACCTAAATAATTTCTCTCCCAACCCAATTCCTTCTTCAACTATCCTGCCACTTTAGTTAATAAGAAAATCAACATTAATCTTTAACAGTTCCTTTTAATAAATGAAGAGGACTATCTACTAGTCCTCTCAAGATTACTTTACTTATCACAACCAATTCCATCGCCATCACGGTCTAGATGCTTGCTGTAACCAGGTTGTCCTTCATATACGGGCGCTGCACCGGCGGATCGTACGGCATCACAGTTCTTATAATAAACACTGTTGACCGCCTCTTGTTCCCTTTTTTCTTCAGCTAATCGAGCTGCTTCTTCCTTTTCCTTTTTTTCTTCAGCTAATCGAGCTGCTTCTTCTTTTTTCTTTTGTTCCTCAGCTAATCGAGCTGCTTCTTCCTTTTTCTTTTGTTCCTCAGCTAATCGAGCTGCTTCTTCCTTTTTCTTTTGTTCCTCAGCTAATCGAGCCGCTTCTTCCTTTTTCTTTTGTTCCTCAGCTAATCGAGCTGCTTCTTCCTTTTTCTTTTGTTCCTCAGCTAATCGAGCTGCTTCTTCCTTTTTCTTTTGTTCTTCCGCCAAACGTTCAGCTTCTTTTTGCTCTTGCTTATGAGTAATTTCTTTCTTTTCTTTAGGTACAGTTTCTTTTACTGGTTCTACAAAAATCATAGCTAGTATGAAACTAAGTAAGAATCCTGCTACAACTATCCATCCAGGTTTTGAAAACGTCACTCTTCCTTTACTATGTTGAATCATTTGGTAAATACCAAACAAGAAAATTATTAGACCTATCCAAGCAAAAGGGGTAATTATAATAGTAGATAAAATTAATAATAGTGCAATAGCAATCATAAACCATTTAATAAACTTCAAATCTTTCACCTCATGATTTTAAAATCTTTTGTTTTTCTATTTGAAATTCTTCTTCAGTTAGCACGCCTTGATCACGTAATTTAGCAATTTGAGCAAGCTTCTCATACTTATCATCTGAATGTGCGGCTGCTTTATTTTTAGCTTTGCTTATTCCAGTAACCCGTTTTGACTCGTTCATTTTACTTCGAACAACGGTGAGAAACCGTTTGAATTGATCGTCGTTTAATATGTCGTCAAAGATTTTGCGGGTTCGTCCATAATCGATTAATAACTCTTTTTGAGCAAACCCATCCGGAGCTAGTGAAATGCCATTCATTTTTCGATAATCGAAAGCTTCGGTGAACTCACCGTGACCTATTCCATTAGTAACAAATATAAGTCTGTGGCTGGTTGCAATAAGCATGCCCTTGATTTCTCTTTTTTTCGTTTTATCATACTCAGCCGGTATAGCTATTAAAACTTCCTCATCAGGGGATTTAATATATTTTTCAAAATGGATAACTGTACTTTTATAGAGAGAAAAACCTACTTTATTGAAAAAACCAGCACTCTTTCCGAAATATTTCTCCATTAATTGCATGTCAGCAGCTTGCTTTTCTTTTTTTTGTTGTTGGGCGATCTGATATACCGCTTCTCTTTGTTGACGTTTCTCCTCTTTGATTAAAAGTGCCTTTTCTTTTTCTTCTGGTGAAACGTACTCTTGCCCTAAAAGTTTTTTAAAAAAACTCAACACAATCACCTCCGTTTTTAATAAAGGCTATTTTTTATGTAGCGGAAGCCGTTACTTTCTAATAGCAAAAAATATATAATACTACAAAAATCGGAAAAATTGCCTGAACTTAATTAAAGAAAAATTCTCAGGGAGATTGGCAGGGAAGAATAATAACATATTTGAGCAATTTCCAAATTGGTGGATATTGCATTACAGATTAGTTACCACATAATTGGTTTCGTTAAACAATAATGGATATTAAATACATGAAAAATAGAAAATCATTGCGATGGTCTTCTTCAACTAACTGCCCCAGTATCGAACTTAAAGTACAGAACCTTTAATTTAGTTAAGAAGTTGGTTTTTATCTTTAAATATTTAAATGGAAAAATCCAGTTATATGGTAGCACATAAAAAAGCACCTGATTAAGGTGTTAAGCTTGTAACGTTTTATATAGTGGATTTTCTATACCAATTAGAGATTGTACAGTACCTGTGTACTAGCATAGGTTGCTACTCTGTATTTGATATTTAGACTTTTACTTTGTACCAATGTTATTTTTATTAAATAAGTTAAAACTTAAACCCACTATATGGGTATAGTATCTTAATTTGTATGACCGTATTTTTTACGTTCTTTTATATGTGCATATAATACGAAGAAACATGAAATAAAACAATCTTTGTTAAATTAATGTTTAGCCGTTTTTTATTAACAGTAAGAAAAATAAAATAATATAACGTTCTATATGTTTCTTGACCAAAACGTGGATATAAAAAGGTGGTAATTAGCCTAAAGCTGGTACCACCTTTTTTCATATCCTTATTTAATAAATGTGGATGCATTATTCAACAAAAACACCCGTTAACCATCCATGAAGCTCTGCTCTACTACAGAGAATGTAAAAAATTACGTTCTTACATGGATGTTCAATAAAGGTATGCTAACTACATCTACTTCTTTTTAAATTATAAGATACAGTTCACCACAAAAATCGCTCCTATTTAAGAAAATAGATGCAATGAGAACTCATTTTCCAATACTCCCAAAAAAATAGCAACACTGAACAGGCAGATAATTCAGGGCGTTGCCTGACTTATCGCACTTCCAACACTTCCCGGACTTCTTCATCCCGAACTAACTCTTTAATTCGGCGATCTATACGCTCTATCTCATTTACAGGATTCCTCCACCAATTCCTGCTCCAGATTCGTTCGATTTTCCAGCCTCTTGATTCCAAATATCTTTGGCGATAAACATCTCGTTCTCTAGCGCTTGGAGAACTGTGATACATGGCCCCGTCACATTCTACTCCAAGGATGTATCTGGAACGATCTTTTGGATGGACGACTGCCATGTCGATTCGATAGCCTGACATTCCTACTTGTGTGGTAATTTCATATCCTATATTACGAAGTTGTTGGTATACTTGCTCTTCAAATGGGGAATCGAAATGAAGAGTTTGTTGAACAACGTGAGTGTTTACTGCTTCGTTAATCTCTTTGATCACTGCATGGATATCTTCTAACTTCCCACCAAAAACGGCTCTTGCATATTTTAAGTAAGACTTTAATAACTTCGGCCCGCGTTCGGACGTGTTGGCTATATTTAGGTCTTCTGGTTCGATACTAGAGACCACGATGATTCCTTCTTTTGCACGGGTAACCGCTACGTTTAATCGATTTTCTCCGCCTCTTTGGTTAAGCGAACCGAAACGGTTGTACACTTTGCCTTCTTCATTTTTTGCATAGCCAATGGAGAAAATAATGATATCTCGCTCGTCTCCTTGTACGTTTTCAATGTTTTTGACAAATAGCCGTTCATCTAGATCACGTGCCATTAATTCATTATAAAGGGTTCTAAATTCTTCATCTTCTGTTGCTACAGCTTCAATCACATCTTGTACTTTTGACTGTTGTTTCGCATTAAAAGTGATGATCCCGACCGTCTTACCAGGTTGTTCTTGCAGCGTACGCTTTAACTGCGTGACGATTTCCAGTGCTTCCACTTCGTTCGACTGGTTAAGCCATCTACCCTCTACACGTTTCCACACTATGCCAGGAGGCTCTCTATATGGAGTAACGTTTGGAGCAATTTGGACATAGCCGTTATAGAAGGCATGGTTAGAAAAATTAATGAGCTCTTCATACTTAGAACGATAATGCCAATGCAAAATCTTCGCCGGAAAACGTCGTTTCGCTAAGTTAAGTAAGCTAACGGACTCATCGGTATCAAACTTCGCTTCTTCCTCGTCTTCTTCATCCGCGTATCCCGCTCGAAACAAATTGGAAGGTTGGAGCTGCTTTTCATCCCCCGCAACGATAATTTGTTTACCACGATATACAGACGGCATACCGCTTTCTACTGTTAGCTGGGAAGCTTCATCGAATATAACAATGTCAAACAGTCCTTCTGTTAATGGGAAAATGGACGACACCATTTCTGGTGAAGCTAGCCATACTGGTAAAATATCCACTAGTCCTTTGTCTGCAAAGTCGTTTACTAGTTTACGAAGTGGCCAGATCATTCTCTTTTTACCTGTCTGATGTTTCAGCTCTTTCGTCGACTTCCCTTGTACTTGTTGAACGGACTTTACCTCGTTCTTCAGTTCGTGGACCAAATACTCTGCAGCTACTTTTCTCTTTTCTTCCAAAAGATTAGCGAACGATTCGCGTAGTCTGCCAAACTCGTTTGTAGATATCTTCTGCACATCTGGATACTTTGCTTCAAGCTGATCAATCCAGTGGATATATGCTGAATTTTTAAAGGTGTCTACCCAAAATTCTGACAGTGATCGTTCTGTGTTATGCTCTTTTTCCTGCAGGGCAGTAATAACACTCTTTGTATCGTCACTTGCCTGTCTCCAGAATGAATCCATTAATTTAAGGTCATCAAAGTCACGATGGATATACTCTAATAACAAGTCTAACTCTTTTAACGGAATATCCCCTTCTGCCACGCGATCCTGTAATTTCTTCACTTGTTCCTCTTGCATCAAAGTAAACAGCGCCTTCATGTCATCTGCCATGGCTTTCGTAACTTCCCCTAGATCGTGCATAATCTTTAACGACTGTTTCACCTTAATCCACTCTGTAGAACTTGTTCCTTTGAACTTCTCTCCGTTTGTAATCTCTTCAATAATGGATTTTCCTGTAATAGTCGTCCACCAAAAAATGCGCAAACCTTGAAGCGTTCGTTTTTGGCTATCATCTAGATCTGGATAGATTTTTTCTAATCGATGTTGTACTTCCCATGTATAAGCAGGTGTTATCTTTTCGATATCCAGCGCTTCGATATAGTCGATTGCTTTTTTCGCTTTCTGGATTAGTGCCTCTAACGTTTCAATCGCTTCTAACTTCGCTTTCATGTCAAATGCAGCAAAGCTCTTTCGGTGTCTTAAAGGATACGACTCTTGCCCAAACTGCTCGTACCACTCTCCATACGAATATACTGCTTCCGCCATATCTCGTAAAGATTCTCTCGTCAATCGGTCGATCATACTGATTAAAGAGATAATCTTGTTTGAATCAGTTATCGGTTTAGATGCACCGTAAAGCTCGTATAATTTATACCCGTATGGCTGAGTTTCATAAAGCGCTTTGGCAATCGTGTTTAGTAACTGTTCTTGGTTATCTAACCGAGAAGTCACGTTAATCAGCTTTTCAACCGCTTCCGCAAACCGCAACTCGTTAAGTTCTAAAACTGTTGAAATCTTTTGGTAAAGTGCTTTTCGGTCCACTTTCTCATCATGCACAAGGGCAACATGATCACTAAGCCCCAAACTATACATCCGTTGATACACAACATCTAGCGCGGCACGTTTCTGACAGACAACAAGGATCTTTTTCTTTCGATGAAGGGCGTCCGTTATGAGATTTACAATGACTTGCGATTTCCCTGAACCCGGAGGTCCATGTACGACTAACCCCTTTTGATGACGAGCCTCTCGCAAAATTTCTTCTTGTGAACCGTCTGTTTGTAATAGATTCAGAATATCTTCTTTTTCACTGGTCTGCTCGTTTTTCTCGACACCACTAGGTAACACACCTGCTTGAATTGATTGATTATCCTCAGAATTAATCAACTCTCCAACTAACGAAAGAGAGCTGTTTTCTGATAGGTTAATCAACTCGTCATAATCACGAACAATAGAAGAACCACCTTGTGGAAAATCACCAATAACCGCATTTTCAAGCAATGTCATATTAGCAACCTCTGGAATATCACTTACCTTATATTCCTTTAATCGACTGAGACCAGTTTCAGTAAATTGAACCTTTAACTGATGCTTCTCTAAAAAGGCCATAATTTTCGTAAAGTCCATGGAACTTGCTACTGAAACAGCCTCTTCAAATATTTCCTCTGAGTAGCCGAACTTATTTAATTTCTTCATTGCCAAAAAGAGCGTCCGATTTAACTGTGGTCCACCTTCCTCCACTTGTAATACCCATTTTTGCATCTCAATATTATCCTTTTCCAACCGAATTGGATACAAGAAAAGAGGGGCTTGAACAAAGGTTCCATCGAGGAGAACACCAGAAAGAAAAGGATAACCTAAGTAAAGATCATGTACACCTGTTTCATCTTCCATTGCTTTTATTTGACGATAGAGGTCAGTTAATTTTTTTGACAAATTCATTGATTTCTCATCATCAAGGGAAGGATGCAATAACGTTACCTTCCCTTTCATTTTCTGCTCAACTATCTTCTTTATAATCGACTTTGCGTCTTCTTTTCCTTCTATAGAATCTATATTTGTAAGGTCAAAGCTCCATTTCTGATAGACCTTCAATAGACGAATGGAACGATTTTGTTTGTTTATGTTGTTTAGCTTATCACGCATATGTATTAGATGAGCTTTCATTTGTATCACTTCTTTCATTAAAACGGTTTTGTAGTAAAATTTAGTTAGATAAATTATACTTTAAAATTGAGTAAATGGTAACGGATTTGGATAGTAATAATTTCATACTATTTTTCATACAACTTACTGTGGTGATATGTAGCGATTACAATTGTAGAAACGCACCCTGTTAGTTGAATATTAACTAAAGCAAAATTCAATTTATTTTAATGATCTCTGTAAATGTTTCCGCAAAATCATTTACTTGTTCACTCACTTCTTACCCGCCCAACATTAAATTACCTGTCCCTGGGTGTGCAACAAAAAGAGCGGTTTTTTACAATCTCTTCTTCAACTATCCTGATCCTTTAGTTCAACAAGGAAATCAACATCATTGTTTAACAAAGCCTATAATATAAGCCCCTCTCGGATAAGAAGGGCAAGTTTATTACGTTCTTTTATTTATCCATATAATATGGATAAAGTAAGATAAATATTGATTTACATTAAGCCTGATTTATCAGGTTTTTTTATGCTTAGAAAGAAATAGATTAATTATCTTTATAATATGTTGGTGGTTAGAAGGTAGTCAAAAAATTTAAGCGATTTAATTTTACACTTGTAAATTTCTTAGTTATTTATCTTTGCAAACGAACTGAAGCTACGGACAATTTCGTTATAGTAATTTTTGCGGCTAAAGCGCTCTAAATCCCCAATGACATAAAACTCTTCCTTTGCTCTAGTGGCGGCAACATTTAATAAATTAGGTTTAGAACAAGACCAATTTGCGGCTCCATCTGTATCTAAATCTGTTCCAACTACAAAGTAAACAATGTCAGCTTCCCTTCCTTGAAAGGTATGGACAGTACCAATAGATTTATCAATCCATTCATTTAATTTAGGTATTTTATAAGGCATTAATGCCGCTCTTACTTCCTCCTTGACTCCTCTTCTTATAGCTGTAAACGGCGTAATGACAAATACATTTGACAATTCTCCCTTTTTTTCATATAACTCAACTAGCTTTGAAGCGACAAATCTCCCTTGTTCTTCAACATACTGGTTTTGTACCGCGATTCCTGTGCAATTGTACCAATAACCAGTACCTTCTTTCGTTTTTTCTTTTGCCAAGACCATTTTTTCATCATATGCAATATTATTTGCAACTGTAAACATTGGATTTCTACAGCGACGATGAACCCATAAAGGTATACCAATCCGTTGATTTTCATCTTCACCTTTTATTGTACCAATAGGATTCGCTAAGTCGGCCAAATTTTGAACAGATGCACTTAACCCGATATATTTTTCATCAATTTCGAATGCTTGACGAATATCATACAATATTGTTGAATCTAATGTCACAACAGGCTCAATTTGTATAGGGTCTCCAACTACAATAGCCTTCTTCGATCTCCATAACGCTCCAACTGCTTGTTGTGGACCAGCTTGCCCTGCCTCATCTATAAACAAATACGAAATAAAGTCTTCACCAATCCCTCGATACATTGATGAAAAACTTGCAAATGTCGTGCTAGTTACTGGTGTAATTAAATGGATAATATTCCACATGTTACGTAAATACTGTCGGTCTTTTTTTTCATTTAAATTCAATATCCGGCGATTCGAAAACACAACTAGCGCAGATTTAATTGATTTGGAATTACAAATTAAAAACAACTTATGTAGTTTTACTGCCTTTAAAAATAATAATCCCCTTTCAAAATTTAGTTCATCTGTTTGCCAAAAGACATCTTGTTGGCGGCTATTATAATTATCCTTTTGCCAATACTCTTTTGTTGGTAAGACTAATTTTTGTTCTTGATAGAATGACTTTTCTTTTTCAAATTGCTCATATTCACTTTGGAGTTTATTAAGATCTTTTGTTAAATTTCCTTTCTCAGTGTTTAATTGTAGTTTTTGTTTTTCTAGTGCTTCTTGTTTCTTTTTAAGTTGTTTAAGTTGTTTACGAAGGGCTTCTTCTTCTTTATTAGAAAAACCAAATATATATTTGAGTATCCGACGGAATATTGAAGGCTTTAATCTGTTTAATTGTTCGTTTGTTGATAGGTGTTGTCTTTCAATAAATTCAATTTTAATGATTAACTGTTCGTTTTTTATATTAAGTTTATTCAATCTCTTAGTTAGTTCCGCCTTTTTTGAGAGAGATTTATCAAAGTTTTTTGCTAGTATCGCATATCTTTGAAGTTTTTCTTTTTTCTGCTCAATTTGTTCATGCAATTTATTAAATTCTTTTACGGCTTCTGCCCAAGAATTATCATCTATATCTTGGGCATCTTGATTCAAGTAATCAATAAGGGATAGAGATTTTGAGTTTAATGATTCATTAATTTTTTGTTTACCAATACCATTAAAAGCTTTACTTACACTAATAATATTACTTGTTCGACCTAAAGCAGCCGAAAACAATCCCCAAGTGGGTTCCTCGGTTTGAATAACATTTCTCGAAATCTCTGTATAGTATCTTAATTCTTCTGCCTCTTTTTTATAAACTTGATCATATTTATCATCATTTTGTCTAATTACCTCTGAAAGCTTCGGTAAATCTTTCGAAATATTTTCAACCGCCCCATTATTACTTGAGGCCACTACCATTGAGAATTGTGCTAAATCATGTGCTATTTCATGGACATTGTACGTATATACCTTCTCTTCTTTACCCGGAATTGAGACTTTACCAATAGTGTTAAATGCCTCTTTTGGATTACTATATTTCGTCATAACTATTGCACGTTCCACCAATAATTCAGCAAAGACATCTTTTAATAGTGTCGTTTTACCGGTACCAGGCGGACCATTGACTGAAGTGATTTTCTCATTTCCATTTATTATTTGGTTAACTGCAACTTGTTGCATCAATGATAAACGGTGTGAAACAGGAGATGGCCATCTCCCTAGAGGCAAATTTTCGGGTTGTAATATCTCTTCAATTACTTCTTGGTTTTCATCCACTTGGAGCTTCATTTCTTTTCCTTCAATAAACTGCTTTAAGGTAGAATTTGGACCCTTAACTAAAATCTCCTTTATATCATCTAAATAGAAACTAACCCTGCTAAGCTTTTCAGATTCTTCTTTTTTATTCTGAAGTATTGTTTCGAAATAGTTTGTTACTTTTGTTGACGGTGTCTTAAAATTTTTATGAAACTTAATTTTAAAATTTTCTATAGCATCTTTATCCACACCATCTTTAAAAAGAGCTTGAGCATTTAGCTCCATGTCTTCAATAAGAAGCCTATATTCTTCTAATAACTCATCGTAATTAATTTTTATTTGTGATTCCATTACCTTTAAGATGAAGTGTAAATAAGGGATAAATAATGATCCTCCAACATATTTCCCCTCATTATTCACTTCAAAAGTGAAGCTAAAGTAGCGTGTATGTTCTTTATTTATAATTTCTTCATCGCTTTTAAAATACTCTCTAAAGGCTTTTACTAACTTATACTGAGGATAACAGTCGATATAATAACGAAAAACGGCCATATATTCATTCGAATTAGAGGGTATAATTGTACCCCACGGGCACTCCCCCAATGAAAGTGAATTGATTTTCAATCTTTTTTTTCCATCTGTAAACTTGTTGCCTTCGATTTCATTACCCATTCCCTGTATGTGGCCAGGGGCGATTGCCTCTAATAAATACCAAGCTTTTAATAAGTTTTTCATTGTCATATCTAGTAATCCTTTCTCTTCAAATAACTCATTAAATGGTTAAGGAATTTCAATACCATTATTATACATTAATAATCCTAAATTTCTTTTAGTTTTAGACACTTTTCTGTATATTTTTAACATTATCTATTAGCATTTAAAATTAAAACTAGCCTCCTTCCATGCTTAAATGAACAAAAACTCTTACATCACTCTTAAACGGTATTGGGGTAAAGGAGATTCAGCAGCGTTTAGGGCATACAGACATTAACACAACTATGAATTTTTCACTCTCAATCAATAGCCAAATAAAAAGAAAAAAGGCCTTTCACCAGTTTAACAAACTGATGAAAGGCCTTTTTTGAAATGATTTTTCTATATGAGCATTTATACAGTAGCAAGATCAAAACCCTTATAAGGATTTAAAACCCTATTACATCATGCCGGCGCCTTCTTCTGGCTTGTCAGCGGTAACAGCTTCAGTTGTTAAGAACAGAGCAGAAACAGAGGCTGCCTTTTGAGGTGCAGAGCGTGTTACTTTTGTTCGTGAATCGACTTTTTTATGGGTTCATGCATTCATGGTCTTTTGATGGAGATAATTTGGTTAATTTATAGAGTGCGTATTCTAAGAGTTTCAAAGTGAGATGGTAAAATTAGGACAAAAACGAATTTAGATTAAAGGGGTGGTTACATGGTTGATAATGATTTTAAACTTCCAAAAACATTATATTTAGTTAAATTTTAATGCCTCTATATTTCTCCGATAATTTAATAACCTATCACCTATCTCATCGATTCTTACTTTGTTTTTGTAATAAAACAAGTCTTCTTTTTGAAGTTTTAAAAGTTTATAGGAAATCTCTTGAGCATGAGGTGCTATTTTCTTATTAATATATCCTGCAGTAACACCTCCAGTTAATGCTCCTAAAGGCGCACCGACAATTGCACCAACTCCACCTACCATACCACCACCGGCTCCACCAGCCGCTGTACCCAGGGCTGTAAGTGTTAAGGTAACACCGAATTTAGACATTGTAACCAATGCTTTAGCTGCAGCTATATTCACTTTTTTATCTGTCGAAATTCCTACGAATTCATTATTTACCGTTTTAATATCTAACAACAACCGTACTCCCAATATTAATTCTGAAGCACCAGGTAGCAGGTCTAGCCCTTCTGGAAGATCGATCCCCATTTGTTCCATGACATTTGCAACCTCGTTCATTGAACCGGTAATATATATAAAAGTTTGATCGATCATATTTCCAATTGGTTCAATTAAATCAGTTGAATCTTCTATTATATCATTTGTCATATCATATACAAATTGTGATACTAATTCTCTAATATCTTGCGGACCAAATATCTCATAGCCAAAAACCTTTTCAGCAAGAAACTCTCGATATTTCATTTTTTTTAGTTTATCCGTTTGTTGAAACATCTTTTTTATTCCAGCACCAGATAAATTAGAAAACGCTTGAGGCACTGCATCGTCTTGAATCAAATCTTCTAATTGTTTAGGTATTTTCATGGAATCTCCCTATCATAAAAGTAGTGAAATCACGTTCAAGACTATTGCCAATATAGATAAAATAAATGTTATATGAATTGCTCTAATACCTGTACCTTGAGTCTTTTTTATTTCACCGGTCTGTGAATTTTCTTGATTTGATTGTCTTTCTATATACTTGCTTATGCTGATTAATTTTTTTTCCAACTCACTATTTTTATCTAAACTTTGGGAACTCATTTGTCTTAATAAATTTTTTTCTTTCGAAAACTCTTCTAATCGAGATACAATTTCTACTAGCTGTTTTTTATTTAGTTCACATTCACCTATTATGATAGCCATTTCTTTATTTAAATGTAGTAAGCGTTCCACTAATACGGCATTAATTTTTTCTTGCTCTTCCCAAAACTTAATCTTTTCAACAATTTTAATCTCCTCATCAGAAGGATGCATATATTTTTCCTCCAATTATTTACTGAAGCTTATATACTTCTAGCTAAACTACTTCGCCTGTTATATTAATTCCCTTATTAAAAATTTACAAACTATTACTTAATATACCAAAAGTAGAATAAATTATTTTTATTGGAAATTCAATTGGTGTGTTATTCCAATTAAATTTGTTATTCTTAATAGTTTTATTTTGCGTGGGTGTGTCTCCAAAACAAAATCTTTCTTAACTCCATTTTTTCAACTTCTTTTTTTTGTGGTCTTGCACGCACTTTAATCAGTGTTGCTTTTACTTCAATTGAATTATCAATTGGCTCTCCTGATGCCCCTGGTAAGTCAAAATCTGAATCACTCATAATTTCTAGTGCCATGGTCTACCTGAGAGATCAAATACCATCGTGGAGCCTACACTGTGGCTTTTGTTCAAAGTTCTCTGGCTACATCTAATTCATGTATGTTTACTTACCTTCTTCTTTTTATAAAGAAAAAGATAAAAGAGGGAGAACAAATCATCTGGATGACTTGTTCCCCCTCTTTTTTAGAATAATCCTTATTGTATCCAAAGCCTAGCATGAAACTGCCCTTATGAGAACCTTTTTATCTTGGTGAGATAGGAGACTACTATTCTTACGGGTCCAAAACCTCAAAGTAAACCTTTGGATCATAATGAAAATGTAGAAGCTACCTTCTTTAGAAGGTAGCTTCTATTTATAAAATTTCTCTGCTCTTTATTCC
Source organism: Peribacillus sp. AS_2 (assembly GCF_026891895.1). Lineage (NCBI taxonomy): Bacteria > Bacillati > Bacillota > Bacilli > Caryophanales > Bacillaceae > Peribacillus > Peribacillus sp. AS_2. The sequence goes on along the minus strand of NZ_JAPTGA010000009.1, from coordinate 92,262 downwards.
TTAATTAATTAATAGTCAGGAGTGGCTACCTTTCCAGTAAATATTTGGACACCTGAACTAGACCCTATTCTTGTTGCCCCTGCCTCGACCATAGCTTCTATATCTTGAAGGGTTCTGACACCGCCTGAAGCCTTAACTCCGATATTGGGCCCAACAGATTTCCTCATTAAAGCTACATCCTCAACAGTTGCTCCGTGTAAGGAAAATCCTGTTGAAGTCTTAACATAGTCGGCTCCAGCGTTTACCGATATTTCACAAGCCCGCACTTTCTCTTCATCTGTTAACAAGCAAGATTCTATAATGACTTTTACAATGGTCTTTTTATTTACAGCTTCTACAACAGAACGGATATCATGCTCTACGAGTTCATCGTTTTTATCTTTCAAAGCCCCAATATTTATGACCATGTCGATTTCTGTTGCTCCATTCTCCAATGCATTTTTTGTTTCAAATGCTTTTGTTTCAGGAGTATTCGCTCCTAATGGAAAACCAATAACCGTACAAATCTTTATATCTGTATCTTGTAAGATTTCGGCTGACTTCGCTACCCAAGTTGGATTAACACATATGGAGGCAAATCCAAATTCTTTTGCTTCTTCACAAAGCTTAATAATATCTTCTTTTTTTATTTCCGGTTTAAGTAAGGTATGGTCAATCAATTTTATTTCATTCAATTCATTTACCTCCATTATTTTACTTCCGCAAATTTTTTCGAATCATCTTCATAGTTTGTTACATTCTTTTCATCAATTAAGCCTGTCTCTGCATTCATTACTTTTTCAACGTCTTCTCCATTCCCGGTTTTGATTGCTGTTTGGATAGCAAGTGTCCCAAGGGAAATTGGATCGTTGATAACTGTTGCATGAAACGTGCCTGCTTCAATTTTTTTCACGGCTTCCATTAACCCATCGATTCCAACAATTTTAACATCTTTCAGTTTCCCTGCCTGCTCTAATACTTTCATTGCCCCCAGTGCCATATCGTCATTATGAGCGTATACCAGTTTTACATCCGGATGAGCCTGCAGTAAATCCTGCATAGATGAAACGGCTTTTGCACGTATATACTCACTGTAAGGACCTTCGATAATCTTAATTCCCTTTTCTTTCTCTACAACTTCATGAAATCCATCATGACGAGCCTTCATAACTGTGCCACCAGCGTCCCCTTGTAATTCAATAACCTTACCGGTAGCTCCCTTACCGCCTAGAAGCTCGACAGCTTTTTCACCAACAAGACGACCCATTTCTATATTATCCCTGCCAATATAAGAAACGACGTCTTCTTTTGTTTGACGATCCACTGTAATAACTGGTATACCCGCTCTTTCTGCTGCTTTTAAAGCGGGTGCTACAGCTGATGGATTGACCGGATTAATGAGCAAAACATCGATTCCTTTTGTAATGAGTGATTGTACATCTGTATTTTGTTTTTCTATATCATTTTGAGCGTCCACTACGATTAATTCGGCGTTCTCTTTTTTAGCTTCCGCTTTGGCTCCATCAACCAATGATGTATAAAAAGGAGATTCAAGAGTTGCTTGGGAGAAACCGATCACTAATGATTCACCACCTCCATCTTTACTTGTACTTGAACCAGAGTCTTTTGCTGCCCCGCCTCCACATGCCGTTAACGTAAACGTAAGTGCCATAGCCACTAAACCTGTCATCCACTTTTTCTTCAAATTAAACACCCCTTATTTTTTATTAATGATATATTGGTTCATAATTAATGCTAGTACAATGATTAAGCCCATGAATATAGATTGGTAGTAAGATGATAAACCTAGCAGGTTGAAGATATTGACGATCATGCTCATGATCAGCACACCAATGAAAGTTCCACCTATGCTGCCTTTTCCGCCCATAAGGCTTGTTCCACCTATGACAACTGCCGCGATAACATCTAACTCAAGACCAGTACCAGCCGTTGGTTGTCCGACGGTTAGCCACGCGCTCATGAGAATACCAGCCACTGCTGCCAACAACCCTGCAATTACGAAACACCATGTAACATACTTCTCGACTGGAATACCCGAGAGTCTGGATGATTCTTCATTTCCGCCAACTGCATATATTTTTCTTCCGAATGTTGTGTATTTTAAAACCACCAGGGCTACAATCGTTAAAGTTATCCAAACCATCGCGGTGAATGGAATCTTTCCAAAAACATTTCCGCCCAATGCTGTAAAGCCTTCGGGAAGATCGTATATTGGCTCTCCATTTGTAGATAGTAAGGCAAGTCCTCTTGCACTTACCATCATGGCAAGAGTTGCGATGAATGCCGGAACTTTAAATTTAGTGGAAACATATCCATTTACGAAGCCCAAGAAGGATCCTGTTATAAGTGTAATGACTATGGCTAGTATAGGGGTCATTCCTGTACCGAGCAAAATCGATACTAACATGCCTGTTAGCGCTAACACTGCTCCAACAGATAAATCAATACCAGCAACTAAAATGACAAACGTCATTCCAATACTAACGATACCTACAAAAGAGGACTGTTGAAGAAGATTCAGTAAATTTTGTACAGAAAGAAATTGATCAGATAGTATGCTGCCTATCAGGATGAAACCTAAAAAGATAAAGAAAAGATTATACTTCTTTAAAATATTTTTAATTGAAAGGGATTTTGTTTGCTTTACTTGAGTTACTTCCATATTTGCATTCATGGTACGCCTCCTTTTGTATTAACCAGATACGGCGATATTCATAATTTCGCTTTTATAATTGGAAGGATGCGAAAATTCCTTGATCAACTTACCTTCAAACATTATCAGTACCCTGTCACAAACGGTGAGTAATTCTTCAATTTCTGATGTTGCCATTATTATGCTAGTCCCCTGATTTGAAAGTTCCTTCATAATGCTATAAATTTCGTCTTTTGCTCCTACATCGATACCTTGTGTAGGTTCATCGAATAGTAGTAGTTTGGATTCCTTAATAAGCCACCTGGAAATTATGACTTTTTGCTGATTTCCCCCACTTAGGTTCCTCATGGGCACATCACTACCGCTTGTTTTAATATTTAATTTCTTTATCATCTCTTGCATAACCATTTTCATTTGCTGTTGTTTTACAAAACTCCGCTTAGAAAAGGTGTGAAGGGAAGGCAGAAATGCATTTTCTAAAATGGATAAGTCCAGGTTAGCCCCTTCAGTTTTTCTATTTTCCGGCACAAGTCCCATGCCAGCATCCACTGCTTTTTGTGGGGAGGATATAATCTCTTTCATCCCATCCATCATTAGTTCCCCTGCTTGTATCGGATCTGCTCCGTATATCGCTCTTAGTAATTCTGTCCTTCCAGAACCCACCAGTCCGTATAAACCAACGATTTCTCCTTTACTTACTGAAAAAGAGACGTCTTGTATTTTATGATTTGTAAACCCTTTCACTTTTAAGAATTCTTCCCTATTTGTTTCTATATGGACCTTATCCCTTTTTTCAATAGAACGTCCCGTAATGTGGCGTATTAAATCAGGCTGTTCGAGATTCTTCATTTCATCTGTGATAACCCATTTTCCATTTCTAAGAACGGTTACCCGGTCTCCTACAGCGTATAATTCTTCGAGTTTATGAGAAATATAAACAATCGTATATCCTTGTTTTTTTAATAGTTTTATAACATCATATAGTTTTAACACCTCATCATTGGACAATGCCGTTGAGGGTTCATCCATGATTATTATTTTGCATTCTGCTGCTATGGCTTTTGCGATTTCCGTCATTTGTTTTAAACCCATACTGGCCTTAGATGTTTCCATGGTAGGTGATACAGATAATCCTAGTATAGAAAATAGTCTTTTTGCCTCTTCATTGATCTTTCTCCATTTTACAAAGCCTCCATTTGGCTTTAGATAGTTTCCAAGGAAAATATTTTCTGCTAAACTCAATTCTTCTACAAGGGAGAGCTCCTGATAAATAGTTGAGATTCCAAGAGACATACTATCAACAGGCGTTTTAATCGTTACCGGCTTTCCTTCTAACCTTATCTCGCCTTCATCTTTTGTATAGACACCTGATAAAATCTTCATTAAAGTAGATTTTCCAGCTCCATTCGCCCCAATTAGACAATGCACTTCTCCTTTTTTAAGAGTGAAGTTTACATTCTGTACCGCTTTCACACCTGGAAAAGATTTAGACACTTGCTTCATTTCGAGTATGTTGCTCACTCTGGTCACCCCCTCCATTTTTCAATCGTTTCATAATAGGAAATAATACCTGATTCAAATGTAAATAGTTTTCAAATAACTTATCGTATTTTTTTGTTTTCTCCATATCTGGGTAATAGTTTTTTTCCATCTCTACCATAGCTATCGACGCATCCTTCAAGGTGGGGTGGAATCCTAGACCGTATGAAGCGATAATGGCTGCTCCTTTTGAACCGGTCTCAATATCTTTAGGAATCGAGATTGGAAGTCCAATGACATCACTAATGATTTGCATCCAGCAAGCATTGTGTGTTCCACCACCCCCTGCAATGATTCTTTCAACTGGGATCGAAGAATGATTCATGGTTCGGATTACATTTTTTGTACCAAACGCAATCGCTTCAAGAATGGCTCTATAAATGTGATATTTGTTATGTGATAGTGTAAGACCTACAAAGGCACCAGTAGCATATGGCGTCTTATATGGCGTTCTACTTCCTTTCCAACTATCCAAAACGAGCAACCCTTCACAACCTGGATCAATCTTATTGATTTCCATTTCAAGTTCTTTGTAAATTTCTTTTTTGTCCGTCCGGTGTCCATAAAACTCTTGTAGAAACCATGAAATGATAGAGCCGCATGATAATTGACCACCTTCAAGAAGCCAGTGTTCTTCAAGAAGCGGTGAATCATAAGGACCCCAAAGTGATTCATTAAAAACCGGTTTATCGTGATGCATTAAGTGAACAAAACTTGTACCCGTAATCATACTGAGCTGACCGGGCTCAAGAGCCCCTGAGCCAATCATACCGATATGAGCATCGATGCCTCCTTGAAAAACCGGTATTCCTGTAACCAAGCCTAAATGCTCTGCTGCATTTGATGTTATGTTCCCCACTTGATCACCGACACTCAGAACGGTTGAAGGCCAGTGTTTAGTAATGCCTTCAAGACCAATCTCCTTGAAGAAGGATTCAGAAAATCCTTCTAGTCGATCAACATAATTCCATTTACAGCTGGCGTTACATTTTGATGCCACAAGCTTTCCTGTCAATTGATAATTGATCCAATCAATTTGTTCGACGATTCTTTTTCCTGTTAAGTCATAATGCTTTTTCAACCATAAGGATTTTGTAGTCATCCACTCAACTGACGTTTTTTTGCCAGAGAATAGTAGATGATTTTCCACTTGATAATGCTGATTACTATTAATCTCTTCTTCTTCAGCTGTAGCCCGCTGATCCATCCAGCATTGTGCTGGGGTTATCGGATTCAAGCTTTCGTCTGTTAAGACAACGGTCGAAGATGTAGCACAAAGCGATATACCTTTTATCATTTTTGAATCGACCGCTCGAGTAACGTATTGCATGGCCTTCTGCAGCGCTCCCCACCAGTCGTTCGCATTTTGTTCGGAATACCCATTTTTTCTGTGGTATGTTGGATAAGAAGCGCTTGCCGTATAAACATGCTTTCCTTCTACCGTGTAGACACCAACTTTTAAGGACTGTGTTCCAAAATCAATACCTAGTACGATATCGTTTTTCATAATTATTCTCCGGGGTAAAGCAAAATTTTATTAAAAACGATTTCTTTGTTTTTTATTTTTTTAAACACGTCTGGTGTTTCGTCTAAATCAAAACGATGGGACACAATTTCTTCGGTTTTGATCTTCCCTTGTGCCATACTCTCAATCACATATGACCATTCCTTACCAGGGAAGGGATCGGAAAAAGAATTCCAAGAGCCGTGAATACCAATTTCATATCGTAATAGACGATCAACTGTTTTAGCAGAGAGAGTTAATGGCTGATTAGAGATTCCAAGAAATACAACACGTCCCATTTTCCCAGTAATCAAGACCGCTTGATCTTGTGCAATGGCTGAGCCTGATGTATCAATAACAAAGTCCACATGAGTGTCCCCTAATACCTCTACTATATTTTCCCTTTTCGAATTGACTACACGATTTGCTCCTAGCTTTTTGGCAATTTCAAGTTTTTCTTCGAAAATGTCCACAGCAATAACTTCTTTCGCGCCCATTTCACGTGCGAATTGAACCGCAAACATCCCGATTGCTCCAAGTCCCATAACGACAGCAGTATCACCTTTTTTTAAGTTTCCTCTCCAAAGACCATGAACAGCATTGGCAGCTGGATCAACCATCGCTCCTGCATCATACGAAATGGTATCTTCAAGTTTCAGGATATTCGCTTTCCCTACTTTTATGAAGTTCGCCATTGCACCATCTGTTCTTGAACCGTAATAGTTGTATGTATCGCATAAACCAAATTTTCCTTGGTTACAATAAACGCACTTCATACAAGGTTCTAATGGAGCAATTGTTACACGATCCCCGACGGACCATTCCGTAGCTTTTGTTCCACATTCTACTATTTGTCCTGAAAATTCATGTCCTAATGTTAATCCTTTATAATAAGCACCTTTTGTTAGAGCTCTAGGAATATCAGATCCACAAATTCCAATCGCCTTCACTTTAATCAATACTTCTGTTTCTGAGATTGAAGGTAACTCTACTTCCTCTACCTGTAAATTACCTGGCTCGTACAATTTGACTGCTTTCATGATGTTCCCCCCATTTAAATTACACAATTTCTTTCGCTAATTCTTCATCAATAAAGAGAACGTTTACATACCCTCCATTTAAAGCACCCTTTACACTCCGGGCTTTTGCCTTGCCTGCAGCCAAGGCGATGGAAAACTCTTTATTTCGTAATTCATCTAACTCTAATCCAATGGTTCGTTTGTTCAAGTCTTTATCGACAATTTCCCCTTCCAACGAGAAATATCTTGAACAAATATCACCTACTGCTTTTTGATTCATTAATGCTTCGTACGAATCCCCTTTAAAATACCCGCCTTTATAGAGCACCGATTCAAATGACACATTCCCAATTCCAAATACCGCAATATTACTTTTTTTACCGAGATTTAATACTTGTTCAATACTAGAATCTGTCATAATTGAATCAGCTATATCCGGAGTATCAACAATTGATGGAACGGGTAATAGGTAATGGTCGGCTGAAAACGCTTCCGAAAACTTTTCTAGCAAAGCCCCTGATCCTGTGGAAAAGTTACTCTTAGCTATTCCACCATTTAATTGAACAATTTTCATAAAGGGTAATTTTTTTTCCCTTAAATGAGGAATAACGTAACTCATGGACGTCCCCCAAGAAACACCTAAAATCGAGTGACTCTCACAAATTTCATATAAATATCCTGCAACCGCTTTCCCTATATCATTTTGGATGAGTGGCACTTCATCTACATAAACCGGTAAAACGAACACTTTTTTCAACTTATACTTTTCTTTAATTTTATTGGCTAGTTCCTGAACGGAATTAAGTGTGTAATTTATTTTGACATCAATAATGCCGGATTTAAATGCTGCATCAATAATCCGGCTAATCGTTGGTCTTGAATAGCTAAGTTTTTCTGCTATTTCCTTTTGTGTAAGGTTCATCTCATAATACATCTTTGCTACTACAATCATTTCTTCATTTGAGTACATGCCATCCTCCCTTCCGAGAAATTATGTTCACTCATTAAAATTAATTTCATGTTTAGATTATATGTAATTTTCTGATAAATGAAAACGCATTATTTATTTTTGAACATAATTTCAATTGTGTCTAAATAAGGTACAATTCTATCTGGCTGAAATAAAATGTTTAAAACCGAGGTTTAATCCTATTTGGAAACCTAAATGAAAACAACAAAGCAGTGTACCCCGAAAATTAGGATGCACTGCTTTGTTGTTTGTTCGAAAAATAACTGGATTTATTTCTCTCAATGTTTATACAGTATTTGAGCGATAGCATGCGTTGTTTTAACTTTATCTGTTTTGTTTCTACTCTGCCGACGAAAAAAGGAGATATAGTTTAAAAAGAATCACAAACAGATGAAATCTATATTGTGATTCTTTTCAAGCTCAGATTCAAACCTTAATTCTTCTCCCCGAACTCTTTTCCTGCTGATTTTTGATCCTTTATTTTAAAAGAAATGAGGAAGCTAATTAATGAAAGTACAGCGATGACAATAAATGAGATTTGCGCGCCATACATATCAGGATGGACTATCTCGGGACGCTGCTGAGCATTTTCGGTAGCTGATGTCATCACAGTAACAAGTATTGCAGTGCCTACAGATGCGGCAATCATTTTCATCGTATTATCCATTGCTGCACCATGGGCGATTAACCGTTTAGGCAGCTGGTTTAAGGCGGCCGTTGAAACAGGCATCATAACCATGGCTAATCCGAACATCCGAATACTGTACATGACCATAATAAATGTAAAACTTGTCGAAGGACCAACATTCATAAAAGTAAAGGAGGAAGCGGTTATGAGGAGTAATCCGCCAATAACCAGCCACCTGGCCCCAATCCGGTCGAAAATACGTCCAATGAACGGGGACATTATTCCGGTAATAAGTGCTCCAGGGAGTATGGCTAATCCAGCTTCAAAAGCAGTAAATCCTCGCATGTTTTGCATAAATAGCGGGATGAGCGTTTCGGCGCCGATCAGACCCATAAAGGTAATGGCTCCAATAATGATAGCAATCGGGAATAATGAATACGTGAACACCCGGAACTCCAGCATTGGATGCTTCAGTCGCAATTGCCTGTTGATGAACCAAACAAGTGATATTGTCCCAATGCCTAGAGATATGATGGTACTCCCGTCTGTCCAGCCATAATTACCTGCAGCTGTAAAACCATACAATAATCCACCGAAACCTGCGGAAGATAAAACAATCGAAAGCACATCCACTTTTGGCCGTGTAACTTCTGTTACATTTTTTAAAGCGAAGAACGCAACAATGATATCAATAATAGCAATTGGAAGAATGATAAAGAATAACACCCTCCATGAGTAGGTCTCCGTAACCCAGCCAGATAAAGCGGGACCAATAGCCGGCGCGAAGGAAATGACCAGCCCGACCAGTCCCATGGCTGCACCCCGTTTATGAACAGGGAAAATCATTAGGAAGACGGTTTGCATTAACGGGAGCATGATTCCTGCTCCGCTCGACTGAATCATCCTTCCTAGCAGCAGCATTCCAAAATTAGGAGCCAGCCCAGCAACCAATGTACCAATAGCAAATATCCCCATCGCGGAAAGAAAAAGCTGTCTGGTGGTAAAGCGCTCCAGTAAAAACGCGCTAACAGGGATCATGATCCCATTAACCAGCATAAAAACGGTTGTTAGCCACTGTGCACTATTTGCCGTAACATTCATCTCCTCCATTACAGGAGGAATGGCGGTAATCATTAATGTTTGATTCAAGATCGCAATAAATGTACCCGCAAGCAAAAGAGCAACAATTGTTGTCTGTTTACGATTTGTTGAACTCAATTATGGTCCCCCTTTACGATTTGGAAAAAAACATACTTTTGTAGATTACACGAATTCACATCAGATTTCCAGTAATTTGCTGTTAAAAATAAAAGCAATAAAGTCGGCATTAAATCATTACTTCCCCTACAACTAAAAGGGGATTTCGTTTGAAGAACAGGTTGCGATTGATGCGTATTAGCCTAGTCAAAGGGTAGCTGTTGAGCCAAACACGAAAGGAAGTACCTTCAAAAGTCACTCCCCTATAAGAGCTGATCAAATAGCTGCAGTAAACATTAAAACATTCCCTATGATCTAATAGCGAATGATACTTTTTTGTTTTTTATAAATAATTATAGAAGAAAGTCGTCATTTTCAGGGTAGTTTTGCTGTATTTTGGATTCTATTGAATGACGGTCACTTAAAACATAAATGGTTTAAAAATTAAAGATATGAAAAGCAGTCCAAATTTGCAGATATTCCCACACCTAATCCTGCAAATATAAAAAGCACCCAATTTAATGGATGCTTAGATTTCCTTTCTTTCGTAATCTTATTTCAAATTTATCACTGAAAAATTCATTTGCATTAAAAATCGTACTAATGTCTGAAATATCACCTATGTTCACAATTAAGGCTTCATCAACTTCTTGATCTGTGAGAACTATGCGATATTCATATTGATTTTCAAAGTATTTATCTTTCCAAAAATAAATATCTGTCCCTTGATTTTTATAAGAGCTCATCCTAGCTGAGGAATTGATGTTATAATCATCATATTTTACCAAGCCCCCTCTGTAAGCATAACCTTTTTCATTGAGTGTTCTAGTAATTCTGTCAATAAATTGCGATGGGGTAACAAAAATCAAGCTATCTCCGAACTCCCTGATCATTTTATCGATTTGTTCATTAGGTAAATCAAATTTGGTATAGTAATATTTTTCATCCTCGTTAACCACTTTTAACATATCGCCAATAATTGCAAACATACAATATAATGGTCTTTTTTCATTTATATTTTTTCTGAAATTCAATTTTTTAGTTCGCCCCGACATTATTAATTCATTGGTATCTTGAGTAAAAAAATTCATGGTTAATTCCGTAAAAACATGTGTTGCTTCAAATTTGTCTCCTACACCTTTTTCTCCTGAAGCACTTTCTATATCAATATACTTTTTGAAATTATTCATATATAAATCTCCAGACAAAAAACTTTCCACAAAAGGTGTGAACTTTATAAATCCAAAAACTTGACCTTTAAATCCAACGTCTGACATTTTCATACGCTGCATTCCCTCCTATTTGACTACTAAATTCACAAAAGGGACTATTCACCGGTATTTATTCCAAGACTATTATGAACGTTTATGTTAGTGAACATGTACCAATGTATGCCTAGTTTACAAATAATATACTTCATTAAAAACCGCTTATCCAAAGGATAGACAGTCTTTCTTCTTTACAGTATTCCCTTTAGCCTCTCCTGATTTCATAATCTCTCCCTAATAAAAAAAGCACCCAATTTAACGGATGCCCCCAATTTAACTCGTTCATTTCATCAATAAAATCCTTGTAGAAACGACTCAAGATGTAATGTTTAGAAAAAAAACGTAATAACGCTTTCCATTTTATTGTTGGTCCAATATTCTTTTTTTAAAGCAGGCATCGTGAATATACCGAATATCCTGGGACAGCGGTACTGTATAATGGAAGTATAAGTTTACTCATTTTTAATGCTGATTAATTGGCGTTCAGCTTATTAACTAATCTATCGGCAGAAAGGTTGGTAACTATTTTGAGTATAAATCCAAATATGGTGGAGATAGCCTCCCTCCTTGGGGAAACGTCACGTGCAACAATACTTGCAAGTCTGCTGGATGGGCGTTTTCATACGGCAGGTGAATTAGCGTTGATGGCTGCAATAACCCCTCAAACTGCCAGCTTTCACCTTTCTAAGTTAGTGGAAGGAAACCTTGTTATAGTTGAAAAACACGGACGACATCGCTATTATCAGCTAGTAAATGGAGAAATTGCGCACATTTTGGAATCGTTTCTTGCCATTTCCCCACCTCCTGAAGTTCGGTCGTTAAAACAATCAAGTCAGGTCAAAATGCTTCAGGAAGCCAGAACTTGCTATGATCATTTGGCAGGAAAACTAGGCGTCCAATTAACTGAATCGATGTTGAAAGCCGGATATTTGAAAAAAGAAGAGCGGGAGTTTACAGTTACACCCAAAGGAGATCATTTTTTTTCTGAATTCGGCATCGATTTACTTGATTTAAGAAGAATACGCCGTTCATTTTCCCACCCATGTTTAGACTGGAGTGAACGTCACCATCATCTTGGCGGAGCTTTAGGGAATGGGATGCTTACCCATTTTTTTGATTTAGGCTGGATAGTCCGTGTTCCATCTATTCGCGCAGTAAAAGTAACACCTAAAGGGAAAGAAGGATTTAAAGAAGTTTTTTGTATAGAGGTATAATTTAATAATCCCTCATGATGAAAAAGAAAGGTTCTTTTTCACCATGAGGGAATTTCTGACTTTAGCGGTAAGAATCAATCCATACGATTACTATAAAGCTCTTTTAACTAATTTATTTTCCTTTTGGAAATTGCTATTTACAAGATAGATGCCAATGATGATAAACAGTCCGCCAATCAAGAGTGAAGTGTATATCTGTTCACCTAATAGTGCCCACCCTGATAATACACCGAAGAAAGGTGCCAAAAATAAAAAGGCACTTGTTTTTCCGGGATCACTCTTTTGTAAAAGGTAATACCAAACAGCAAATTGCACGATCGAAGACATGATACTTAACCATAATAAAATGAACAACGAATTACCATTCAGTATGAAAAATGGTTTTTCAAGAATAAAGCTGCCAAGTAAAAGCAGTAAACCGCCAAAAAGCATCTGATAGGAAGATAATACCCATGTATCGGAAATCGCCCCCCATTTTTTCGCCAATAAAGTGGAAATCGCCCAGAAAACAGAAGAAAGAATGCCGAAAAGAATACCAACCTTAAATTCAAGTTGCGCTCCCATCGTAATAATTACTCCGACTAATCCTAATAAAACACCAATCCATTGATATAGTTTATAGCGTGTTTGTGAAAAGATCGTACCGAAAACAACAACAAGCAACGGGTTCGTGAATGTAAGAATCGAGGATTCACTTGCTGTAATCGTGCGTAAACTCAGGAAAATGCACCCCATTACTCCGGCTGTTTGAAAAGTGCCGATAATGAGCATTTTTATCCAATCCCCTTTAGAGTTTGGGTGCGGTCTTTTTAAAAAGATTACGATTATCGCCATTATGAGTCCGGCAAGTGTGAAGCGTAATGCTGCTAATAATAATGGGGATGAATAAGGTAGACCAATTTTAACTACTGCAAAAGAAGAACCCATCAAAAATGTCGTTAAAAGTATCAACACTGTAAATTTGTAAACATTCATTTTTTTATCTCCTGACATATTTAAATGACCAATCTACAGATAGTATAGCCGGTGATTATTTCAGCTCTCATCGAAATATGGAATACAAGTGGATCAAACTTAATGGTATCGACATATCATAGGGAATCTTCATAGTTTAATTGATATAAGCAACCTCTTTAAATCATCGTATTCATCTTTGAAATCAACTTAAGAAATAGAGGTAACCTCATCCTATTTTTCATATATTTCAAGAGGCAAATCATCCGGATCACTAAAAAAAGTGAACCTTTTTCCTGTTAACTCATCAACACGGATTGGTTCGACTGGAATGTTTTCTTTTTCTAAATCTTCAATCGCTTGATTAATATCTTCAACTTCAAAAGCAAGATGTCTAAGCCCCCTAGCTTCAGGATAACTAGGACGATGCGGGGGATCAGGAAAAGAGAACAATTCCAGCTGATATTCCCCTCCGACGATTAAGTCCAATTTATACGATTTCCTTTCTGACCGATATGTTTCCTTCTCGATATCACACCCTAAAATATTTACATAGAAGTTCTTTGACTTTTCATAATCGGAACAAATTATTGCTACATGATGTATTTTATTTACTTTCATTTGCTTCCTCCCTAAAAACATTGGTTATTTTCAATCTGATTTTACCAAAGTTATACATGTGCTTCCCTCGGACTCTACTGCACGATATGGTATATCCATTTCCCTTTGACAGGTCCCACCATTTAGATTAATTGCAGACATTAGAAAAGTTATATATTCATCATGGAAAATGCCAAGGCCATACTGTTTGATTAATATTATTGCTAATGGCGTATAAAAAAATAAAAAGCCCTGTTAGCTGAAATTCAGTAACATCAGGCTTTCAAGATCTAACCGGTAGAGTTTTTGCACTATATATATATGATTTCGAACAAACATTTATAAATCATACCCACTTTTTCCTGCATTGATTTCAAACTATTTTTACAGCAGGAATTGTTTGTGGATGTTCAGTCATGAAATTTTCCTTACCCGATTTCAAGGTCATGAAAGCGATAAAACAAACGACTCCGAATGAAACCAATAACCAAACAGCTCCATTAAACGATCCATCGAAAGCGTCTATGACAAAACCAATCGTTAAAGGAGCGATGAAGCCAGCCATTTGCATCTTTAAATTGACTACCCCACTGCAACCTCCATTAGGGTGCAGTTCACTTCTCGTATGCTTTTCTTTACCAGTTATCCGTTTTATCTAATAATTGATCAATATCAAATGCATCGAGATGAAATGGAATTGACTCTTCGGCAAGTTCTTCAGTAGAAAGAAGCAATTGGTCAATATCTATTATAGTCAAAAACAATTCCCCTCCCTTTTAATCACTTTACCCTCAAACAATACTTTAATAGTTAATTTTTTTGAGGGTATCTTTATTCAGAAATTGTTTGGATCCTTTTTAATTCTAGAATTTGAAGAATGAATAGCTCTCTATATGTAAATATTCATATACCAGAATACATTTCTAATAATTTCCATTATACCGCCAAATGAACCTGTATAATTTTACAATTGTATAACAATTATCGTTTAGCATTTAACTTGTATTTATCGAATTTTCAGTTGAGCCCAAAAAACTAAGAATGCTAATAATATCGTTCTATAAGTAAAGCGATTCTTTATAAAAGATTGCTCCCTATTGCGGAATAAGAACCGGTTGAAATAAAGCTAATTTCAGGAAATTCAAACCATATTCTTTTCCGGGTTTTACTGGTATAATATGGATGATTTTGTTAGTGAGAGGGGAGAAAAGATGAATCAACTTGTATTTAAGCAATTTGAGATGACGAGAGAATACTTCATCAAGAATGTAGAGTCCATTTCTAAGGAACTAAGCGATGTGCAGCCAGATGGCTTTAATAACACAATTCATTGGCATACTGGTCACGTTTTGACAATTACAGAACAAACTATGTTTGGTTTCCCGAATGTAACAACCCATCTTCCCACGAATTATATAAAGTTGTTTGGGAATGGCACAAAACCAGCCGATTGGACAGGGAATATACCTGCTATGGATCAGCTGGTTGTACAGTTGAAAGATCAATTAACTCGTTTAAAGCAAATTCCTCCTGAACAGCTAGATCAAGATTTGGATACACCATTCCTAGGATGTAAGACTGTTGGAGAACTTGCAGGTTTAACATTAATGCATGAAGCGACTCATATGGGGCAAATTCAGGCAATGAAGCGGATGATTGAGTATGTAAGTCTCAAAAACTGAATTTAACAAAGTGTTATATTAAGATGAAAAAGCCAGTCTAATAAAACTGGTTTTTTCTTTTGTTTATTATATTTTATACATCATTTTTTTCTACATAACACTCTCTATTTTCATTACTCCACAAACTATTCCTTATGAACACACTTAATCTACTTATTTTTATTAAGCTATTCTGCCCCTTAGCCATAATTTATCTAAATGAGATTTTCTACTATGTCAAAAAACAATCAACAGCAAAAAAATAGACACTCAACTATCTGTAGCAACCTTTACTGGTACTGAATTAGGACAAGAGCTTGCAAATATGTCAGCCATATCCATTAAGCGCAAAAATCAGCGCTCCACCACAGAGAATGAAAATCGTGGAAAATCGTCCATACTCATTTTATGGCTGGGTAAGTAAGGCGATGAACTATGGTGCCAATAGAGCCCATTCGTTAGTCTGACTCCAACGGCCTCGGTGCATCACAGACTGTCGCTCCCTTAAGGGGTTGACAATAAATAATGGATGATAACAACACAACCAGGCTCGGACCTTTTTTGGTGGATCTCATTAACTAGCTCACCTCGACAATAAACCCATGAGCTAGCCTGTTTTGTCCCTGATGATGTAGATGTACAAGAGTTCCCAGATTATCCTCTGAGGTTATTGTTTACTTTAAGGTATCCAATCCAACTTTAAAGAATGAGTTTAATCCATAAGCCACTGATTGAACCGTATTCGCATTATCCAATAGTGACTGTTTATTCTCCCCAGTTGGATTCTCTTTTGCACGTATGAAGGAGGCTTCCAGAGCTGACAACTTTTGTTTCAACTCATTGATTTGCTCTTGGACTGAACCCTTAATTGCAGTAGCTTCCCTGAAGCACTGTTTACCTTTTGGACTAATCGTTGCTCTGCTTATCTTCCCAGTTGTACTCTTTTTGATAGCTATGAGCTTCTTGTTCGCAAGTATCACTAACTCAGCCCTTACCACTTCAAGATTTTTATCGTACTTTTCAGCAATTTTACTTACACATCTTTCTCTATTGCATTCCTCAAGGAAAGAAAGTATTTGCTTTTGTAGATGATTCATATTGGTTTCTCCTCTTAAGTTTGTTTCCATTTGCAAGAATTATAAAGTTTCTTTCTACCGTTTCTTTAAAGTTTGCATACCATAAAACCCCAAAACACATATATTGTTTCGTATTTTCTCTTACAAAAAAACACCTTTAATTTATCACAGGAACCACAGAATCTAATATAAAACTACAGAAACTAACAAATGTTTTTTAAATATTCAATCAATCGCACAAAAATTGGAAGTATAAGCATTCATAACGTAAGGGAAAGAACGAGACAAGCATTGTTTAAGGATATAGGGACAAGAGGATCAAAGCCATTCGATTGCGGGAAGTATTAGGCTCAACAAATCGAAGAGTAAGAAAAACAGCTGCTATGTTAACCGAAATCGATGAATATAGTAAAAGGATCTAAGATCATCTCACCAAGAAAAGCTGGTGGCAGAAATTATGAAAGTAAATAAAAATATCCATATGGATTATACCAAGATAAAATTCTCTGGCATCCGTTAAGAAAATAGTTTTTTTCTGAAGTATATATCAATTAGGATTTTCCATCCTTTTCCCAAACAATAGTTAGCTCGGATTTTGAAGATATATCTTCTATAAATACTTCATCACGATTTCTATATCCCTTTTCTCCGTCTAAAGTTAAAAAGTCATTCCACCTTGTGAAATCATATTTCCACTCAAATGCTTTACTATTACTGCAACAGACTCGATATTATGAGCTCATGTATTTTCCTATAGAAATTGATTTACCGCTTTATCTCCAAGGCTTTTTACACTTTTAAATCTTTCAATTAATCTTTAAATATTCGTTTCCAATATCATAGTCGTCCCTTCTAAAAATAGCATTTTCTTAAAACTAACTTGAAATTTTTTCCACAATCATTTAAATAAAGTTTTCTTAATGAACTAACTGCCCAATTAGCCCATTAAGAAAAACCGAAATCAGGTCATTTCGGTTTTTCTTTTTTATAAACAGTACAACTTTTTTCTAACCCACAATTTCGATTCTTATTGCAGTTAAAACACCTATTAATATCCAATAAAACTTAACAGCTTTCATTTTCTTTTCATTTGTATATTCCACAAAACTTTTGCCCTTTTTAAGCCATTAAAAACCCCTCTAGATAGTAGTTGTAACATCGTTTGTTCGTGACCTTGTTACACTGCCTACCTTAATTATGACTAGAAAATCCACGTAGTCTAACTCTCTCGTGTCTATATTAGTCCATATTGATTTGAACTTGCCCAAAACTTTCGAACTTCTTATTAAAATCACTTGAAGTAAGGTCAGATATATGAACACCAGTATTCCTTGTTGTATGAATAAAACGACCATCCCCTAGATAAATACCGACGTGGGTTATCTCTTGACTTAAGTCTGTATCGCTAAAAAATACTAAGTCCCCTGCCTTTGGATCTCTGAGTTTCGGCAGCAAGGAATAGTAGTCCGCTGCCGAACCCCGTTTAAGGGAAATGCCCTGCTCCTTCATGGCCCAATAGATAAAACCGCTGCAATCCATTCCAATCATCGGATCATATTCTCCGAAAACATAGGTAAATCCACGTAGAGTATAAGCATACTTTATGACATCATAAGCTTTATCATAGGAAGCCTCTTGATTTGCATAAAATGGATACAAGGGACTGCTGTATATTTGAAGATACTGTCCCTGCATCAAGCTATCAGTTGGTAACGCGTTACGCTTTTTGATTGTATCCACCGATACACCGTAATTATCCGAGATACTTTTAAGTGTTTCATTATTTTGAACGACATGCTCTCCTTTTGGTGTATACGTTTTATACTCGGCTTGGTATTGTGCAAAATATTTTTCCATGGTAGATCTCACCTGAACTGTCTCCGCTCCGTATCCAGAATTAACGAACTGATTTCCCCCCAGATAGATCCCTGCGGTCACGACTTTTGAACTCCCCTTTTCCAGAAAAAATATAATATCTCCAGCCTTAGGAGTATTTGTATCCATTCCTTGCTTATAATAGCCTTCAACTGACAAACGGTCGATAGGCACCTTTTGCCGGGAGAGTACCCAATGAATCAATCCGCTAGAATCAAACCCTTTGTTAGGTGTCTCTTGTCCAGCCGTTTTTTTAAATCCTGTAAAAGTTTTCGCATAATTCCCAATTTGTTTCCCTCTCTCTGACCACTGATAGTTCGAAGGAGTATAGGCAGTCTGAATGGTTAACTTCTGGCCAATATATAACTTACCGTCCGGTAAACCATTCATATCCATCAATTGCTCTGTCGATATATCATAGAACGCTGCAATCGATTCTACCGTTTCTTGAGAGGATACAGTATGCACTGGATCTGCTGCTTCAACTTTTAAGCCAGATAAAAAAGTAAAACTAACCATGCCTAGTAATAAAAACACCATACTACCTAATATTCTTTTCGCCATTTGACCCTTCCTTTATCATACAGATTTTGTTCCTTCCTATTGAAATTATGTAATAAATTATCAACTGTATAACTTTAACATAAAAATACTATTAATTGGATTCACTTCCACTTTCATCATTGAACTAACCTTCTCTTTTGTTTATACTTTTGCGATATTAATATAAGGCCATTTTGTAAGAAATTGCTCCTTCGCAAAAGTGTCTTTTACGAAATACGCTATTAAGCTAATTATAGGATCAACAATAAAAACGATCTGACGCGAAATACAAAAAGCTCAGTTCCAAAGTAAAAAAGAACTGAGATCAGACTGTAGACGAACTCGCTGAAGAACAAGTTTGTCTCAATTTTTATAAAACCTTGAACGTCGCTTGGAACATAGGGCACTCGTTTTTCGCGGGCGGTATAAAGCGACCAATCTAGATCGCAATCAAATTATCCGTTTGGCCTTATTTATCACTGCACATTCAAAAAAGTAGAAAAGTTTCCTCCATAAACATAAAAAATTACTGAATTCCCTCTCCCCTGCAACTGCTTGTATCGTTTCTTCTTCCAAGAAAAATGTATTTAGCATTCCCCGGTATTTTTTTATACTATGCAAAAAAAGAGCCCTCCAGCAGAGTTGAGTAATCTAAATCACTCATCTTACGGAAGAAGCTCCATTTCACACGCAATTATCACATCTAACGATTTTCCTGATTGATAGAACCAGCTATTAACCCTTACACGGTTTTATACTGCCGTATAACCGCCGTCGACAATTAGGCTAGTGCCAGTAACAAATGATGCATCGTCACTTGCAAGGAAGAGAACGGCTTTAGCCACTTCTTCCGCTCTGCCTAAACGGCCGATTGGATGTAAATCGATCAAACCTTGTCTTATTTCACCTTGTGCTTCAGCAATAAGTGGTGTATCAATATATCCAGGGCAAACTGCATTGACACGAATGCCATCTTTCGCATAAGTCGCACCTAATGTTTGTGTCAATAGTTTGACACCGCCTTTAGCAGCAGAATAGGCTGTTACCCCCGGTTTCCCTGCATGGCTATGGATGGAGCCTGTATTGACAATGGAGCCGCCAGTAGATTGTTTTTGCATTTGCTCTATCGCATATTTATCGGATAGGAAGACACCGGATAAATTAATATCAATCGTTTTTTGCCATTGCTCGTAGCTTAACTCATGGATGTTTCCGTCTCTGGCAATTCCTGCGTTTGCGAACATGATATCCAGTTTTCCATATTTGTTAACCGTCTCTTCGATCATATTCTTTACGTCATTTTCATTCGTCACGTCAGTTTTAACAAAAAGAGTATCATACCCTTTTCCATTTAACTCTTCTGACACCGCTTGTCCATGATCAGCAAAATCGGCAATGACCACCTTTGCTCCTTCTTCTGCAAATAATTGAGCCGTACTTGCTCCAATCCCGCTTGCTCCCCCTGTTACGATTGCCACTTTATTTTCTAATCTCATATCTAAACACTCCTTTGTTTTAGTTACTACTATCCGCTAGAAAGTCAGGTTTTAGCGAGCAGTCGCTCCGCCGTCTATCACAAATTCAGTACCCGTCGTATAGGAAGATTCGTCCGAGGCAATGAAAAGCACTGTATTCGCCACATTATTGACACTGCCCAGATGTCCCAACGGGAATTCTTTACCCAATTCATCTTTTGAACTGCCCGTTTGTTCAGAAGCATAGTCCGCCATCCCGGTATCGATATATCCTGGGTGAATCGAGTTTACACGTACCCCTTTTGAAGCATACTCGATGGCAGCATCTTTAGTCATTGTCCGGACCGCTCCCTTGCTTGCACCGTATAGTACATGACCAGGGGCGCCAATCAAGCCTGCAATGGAGGAAGCGTTTATGACCGAACCTTTATTTTGTTTCGCCATCAGTGGCATAATGTGTTTCATTCCCAAGAATACACCTGTCACGTTTATCGACATGAGGCGATTCCATTCCTCCAGTTCAATCTCCGCAACCGGTTTAATGATATAAATACCCGCATTGTTGAACAGAACATCCACCTTATCAAAAGTTTCGATCGTTTCCTTTGCAACCCTTTTCCAATCTTCTTCATTGCTGACATCATGACGGATGAACAGGGCCTCACCGCCGATTGCCTGAATGTCTTTCACAGCTTGATCACCGGATTCCTGGTTGATGTCAGTGATGACGATTTTTGCTCCCTCCCTAGCAAATAACAAAGCTGTTTCTTTCCCTATTCCTGTACCCCCGCCTGTAATGATTGCCACTTTGTTTTCAAGTCTCATCATATTACCAGATCTCCTTTTCTTATTTCCTACAGATCCCTTGAGCACCAGAAATCACCATCCCTAGAGGTTCTCCCTTAACGACCATTCCTATACAAACAAAAAGCTGATGACAATGTTGAAATAAAATGGCCATCAAATAGCTTCATTCTGTGTTCATACATTTATTTTACTCCTTACAATTTGAATTACTATCCTATAAAGTGCTGTATAATAATAGGGTTAGTTCCCCCTTTTTATAGGGTATTTTGTTTTTAGGAGAATGAATTCACATGGCTCATCCCTTTCATGCATATGAAGAAATAACATTTCAGCAATTCATATTATTCATTAAAAGTCATAACAAACGGATTGAAGAAAATATCAATATTCATTTGAATCTAGAACCCTTCATATTAGAACCTGAACGTAAGATGATACAAACATTACTGGAATCATTTTTACTATTTTTATCCGCTCCAAATATCGAGGACGTAAAAGACACATACGAAGAGCACATGGATACTTGGCTACAATCACATTTACCCCTTTTAAATGATAATCATTTCAGCATGTTCCGATTGATCTTTGAAAAGTCCATCGTTACCACATTGGTAAACCTGAAACATGCCCAAACCCTTTCCATCCTTATGTTCTTATTATCCATTTTCTCTCATCTCATCCATAGCTATAACAAGTGGACAGGCGACGAACCGGAGCAACACCACAAAACCAAACAAGAGCATACAGAACTTAAAAGACTGCAGCTACTGGACCAACTGGATGAACTTTTAATTATCTCAGCAGGATTTAAGGATTTTGCTTTTATCCTAAAAAAATGTGAGGAGTTCTTTAACTATAAAAGATGTGTTTTTTATGCTTATATTCCTTGGTCCAATCAATTTCACGGCACCATTGGATCCGAGCTGCCAAAAGTTCAGAGTATGAGGGGACACGTCAGTTCCAAGCAATCCATGGTATTCAATTCAAAAAAGCCGGTATTTATAAAGAATCCCCATATTTACATTAAAGAGGAACATATACAGCTATTTAATCTTTCATCTGTCATTTTTGTACCGATTATTCATGACCAGCAAGTGTTCGGCTGGCTGACCTTTGATCAATTAGGAGAGGAATTCGATTATTCAATGGATGAAATGACTTTACTTGAACAAGTCGGAAAACGGCTCGGTTTATATTTATCAAGAAAGGATGATGAGGTATCAATTGGTACCGACATACAATTGACCGAACGGGAAGCCATGATTTTAAATTTGCTGGCTGAGGGTTATAACAATAAAAAAATCGCCGAATTCCTGCAACTAAGCGAGCACACCGTTAGAGATTATGTAAGCAGTTTAATGACCAAGTTTAAAGCCAAGAACCGTACACAGGCAGTGGTTTATGGTTTTCGGTCAGGCCTATTGTAGTAAAATTATTACCGAATCTATAAAGAACCGAAAAAAGACCGAAAAATTTTTTTCGATCTTTTTTAATATTTTCAATCTTCACTTTTTTTTCTCTGTTTTTCCAGATAAAAACCATCCGCCTATAGCGATAAGAAGCATGACTGACCAAAAGATTATATTCCAAACCGGTCCTTCAACAAAATCGTGAGAGATAATGTGCACGGCTGGATGTGCAAGGGTATGCATCAATAACTTAACCCCTACCCAACCAACGATTAACATGGCTGCCGTTTCGAGGCTAGGCCGCTCCGTCAGTACCTTAACGAAGTATCCTGCCGCAAACCGGATGACGATTAAACCTGCAATGGCCCCTAATAAAATAACAATAAATTTTGCCCCATCCATTCCTCCTATATCCCCCATTGGCGTATCTGGCAAGGCAATGACTAGAGCGACTGCAGCTAAAATGGAATCAATAGCAAAAGCAATATCAGCCAATGCAATTTGCGCAACGGTCATCCGGTAGCTTTTCCCTTTTTTATCTTTTTCTCCGTGATCCCTTTTTAATAAATGCTTTAATGAGATGAAAATCAGATATGCAGCCCCAATGGCTTGAACTTGCCAAACATGGAAAAGGTACGAAATGATGAAGATTGCACCAATCCTAAATATAAAAGCCAAAAGCAATCCAATATTAATCGCTTTTTTTTGCTGTTCTTTTGGTAAATGCTTTGACATTATGGCTAAAACCAATGCATTATCAGCAGATAATAAACCTTCTAAAAAAATTAGAATAATTAACACCCAGCCATATTCCAATAATAACGATAGTTCCATGATACCCCCCTAAAAGCATGTAAAAGAATGCGTATATGACTTCAAACCCAACAACACTTTCTCCTCCAATATTGTCCCATCTTCTCTTCTTCCTTATTCAATCCTTCCGTCCAATTAGCTTACTCCCTATTTAAAGCAAAGCATCCGTCAGCTCTATAATATTCTTTTATGCTTAGACTTCATTCCAATTGGGAAAAGTTAGGGTTTATATCTATGTAATATATTTTTATGATGTTCCTGGCGTCTGCAATTGTACGGAGATATTCGTAACAAAAACATAGCCACTTTCATTTGATATAACTTCCATTTTTCATACAAGCTTAATTAAAAAGAGAGCTACGGAGGATAACATGGAAAGGTAAACATCATTGTTCCTTATATGATTTAGTTGCAACATTAATCAAATGAATAAAATCAAGGATCTTCCCAAATAATAGGAAGACTAATTAACAGGGAGGGATTTATATGGATGCTAAGCGTGTAAAGCAGATTCTTTCGTCTTCATCTGACATTGAGGTTAGATATAATGGCACTTCAGTTTGGATTGATAATTTAAATGAAGATGGAAGAACAGCTACAGTACATCTAAGAGGCCCATTAGAGGAAAGATCAGACGTAGCAATAGACGAACTTAAAGAAATATAATATCCATTAAAATAAGCTCCTCTTTAATAAGAAGAGCCAGTTTGTCTACAGTAAATTAAGGATTTTTACAAATTGTACGTTGATCTACTCTCCAGGCATTCGCTTTCCGCGGGCGTTCCGGGAAGCCTCCTCGGCGCCTTTGCGCCTGTGGGGTCTCCCCCTGGACTTGCTTTTCCCGCAGGAGTCTCACACACCCGCTCCCCTTACTTGTTTTGACCTTTTGAAAGAACCCATACCCCTCGTATTAAAAAGTTCCTTATCTCATTTCAACCTTAATTTTTGACCGATATAAATTTTGTCTGGGTCTTTAATTCCGTTTAGACTGACAAGCGATTTTACAGTTGTTTTATGTTTTTTGGCAATGAAGCTAAGTGTGTCGCCTTTTGTTACAGTATAAGTTGAGATTGTTTCAGTTTTAAATGCACGTGGTTCGTCAGTCCTAAAAGTATTTGTGGTATTTGTAAAATCCCTATAGGCTATATTCAAATCCACCTTTGTGCTGATCCCACTTACTTTACCTGAATCAGAATGCTGCCAAATGTCCGTGCTGCGTCCCAACGTCCTGTTGTACCTGGCAATCCAAAAAGCGTAATTCTTCAACCTTGATTCATCTAAATCATTTTCGAGAAAGTATTTACCAGTATACAACATAGCCGTGTATCCAGCTTTTTCAATGGCTGCTAAAAAAGTGATTGCGGCATCTGTCAGCGTTTTTTTATTTGCCTTTTTTTTATTTTCCTCAAGATCAAGAACAACAGGGTAATTTAAAGCAAACGAGCTGATTGAATCTAAAAAATAAGCAGCCTCAGCCTTTGCTTCTGCAACAGTTGCAAACTTTGCATAATGATAGGCCCCGACTTTCAATCCCGCTGCCAATGCTAGTGGTGCATTTTCTTTGAAATAGGATAGCTTAGAATAACTCGTTCCCTCTGTTGCTTTAATGAAAACGAACTTCACACCTGCCTTTGCAACTTCCCCCCAATTTATAGTACCTTGCCAATGTGAAACATCGATTCCCTTTATATATTCCATATTAATGACCTCCTCCTTTCTCAAAAAAGATTCACCCATTGGACATGATTATATTCCTTTTTTTCTATGTTTTATCATTATGTATCAGTTTTTATAAACACCTAATTAGCAGACATACCGTTCTATTGCCCACACTATAATTGTGGATATTATTTCCGTTATAATACAAGTAAAACATTAATATTTTTTCCTTCTTTATAAAAATCTTTGATCCGACTTGTATCAGGGTGTTGTTTATTTTATTTTTCTTTCTCCAATATCAATACCCCGCTCCCTATATCTAACATAGCCTGCTTACTTTAAAGCTCAAGCATCGATTATGTAGATTAAATAACCCTAAACCTCTTCAGGATAGAGCAATTTAACTTTTAAAAATGATGTCTCTCTCCATACCCTCCCAGGAGAAATATTAACTGCATCTTTTGAACCTTTTATTCGAAAAAAAAGTGTTGAATCTATCGAGACACCAAGCCTAATATCCTTATTAACATTGTTATTTTAACGTAACGAATATAAACCTTTTATGACTCATATTATGAGGTGAACAATAGATGGAAGTTAAAGGAGGATGACTTTAATGAGTAAACAAGTGGTTGGAATATATGAAAACGGTGAAGATGCGGTAAAAATTGTTGAAGAACTTTTGATACAAGGGTATAAACGTGATGAAATTTCTGTTGTTGCCAAAGATCGAAAGGAAACAACAGTGGTCGAGAGAAAAACGGGTACGAAGGCTGAAGAAGGATTAGCAACTGGAGCTGCAACAGGTGGAGTTATTGGCGGGACGGCTGGCCTTCTTGCCGGCGCGGGTGCATTGGCCATTCCAGGAATAGGACCGCTGCTCGCTGCTGGACCTATCGTTTCAGCACTGGCAGGAGTGGCTGTTGGTGCAGGAACTGGAGGATTGGCTGGTACTCTCATTGGATTAGGCATTTCAGAAAAAGAAGCAGAAAGTTATGAAACGGATATAAAGGCCGGAAAAGTTTTAATACTAGTTGATAATGATATAAAAAAAGGCCCCACTACTTATAGAAGATAACCGGCACTAATATTCATTCAGAAAGCAGTAATTAAGGCTAGATAATTTGTTTCAATAAATGAAAAGCTTCCTTTTGTTTTCAAAGATTATTTTATGTTATACTGATTTTATTAATATCAGAAGGGATGATGGGTGGCCGATGATTAACTAATCTTATTTTTAAAATTTGAAATCATATATTTCAAATCATACGAAATAGGATTAGTCTGCCCATTTTCTATAAATTGTAGAGCTATCATGAAAATAGCTCTTATTTGATAATGCACAGGTACGGCTAATCCTTCCATATGAACTGGGAGGATTTTTTTTATTCTCCCTTTAAGGAGAGGGATAATTATATGAAAGAACTATTAAAATTAACCAATATCAGCTTTGAAGTATTGGACCATAACATTTTTGAAAATGTTAATGCTAGTGTTCAACAAGGGGAAATCCTCGGTATCATTGGCAAAAATGGTGCCGGTAAATCTACGTTGCTGCAATTAATTAACAATGATTTAGAGCCTGCACATGGACAAATCCAATGGCTGCAGCAAGACTTGAAAGTTTTTATGGTTGAACAAGAAGTCGAGTCCCATTCTTCAGAAGATAAGACGCCTTCAGAGGTTAAATTACTTGATAAAATGCATGTACCAAGCCATGACTTCCGACAATTAAGCGGGGGAGAAAAACTGAAAGCCCGGTTAGCAAAAGGACTTTCTAAAGATGCTGACCTTTTACTATTAGATGAACCGACGAACCACCTTGATGAGGAAAGTTTAGAATTCCTCAAAGGACAAATTAAAAATTATGGAGGTACCATCATTTTTGTTTCGCACGATCGTTATTTTTTGGATGCTGTAGCAACGAAAATTTGGTCGATTGAAGATAAAAAGCTAATTGAGCACAGAGGGAATTATTCCAGTTATATGGAGGTTCGCAAACAGAAAAGACTTACACAACAACGTGAATATGAAAAACAGCAAAAAATGGTTGAACGGATTGAGGGACAAATGAAAGAAATCAACTCTTGGTCAAAAAAAGCCCATTCCCAATCGACCAAAAAGGAAGGAATTAAGGAATACTATCGCGTAAAAGCAAAGCGCATGGATGCACAGGTAAAGTCTAAACAAAAGCGTCTTGAAAAAGAGCTTGAAAAAGCAAAAACTGAACCTGTTGAACCAGAATACACTGTACGCTTTTCAATTCATGCAAAAAACAAGATGGGAAAACGTTTTTTGGAAGTTAAGAATTTAACTAAGTCTTTTAACGGTCGAACACTATTTAAAAACGTCAATTTCACGATTCAACATGGTGAGAAGGTTTCCATAATAGGTCCCAATGGCAGCGGAAAGACGACCTTATTAAAAATAATCCTTGGACATGAAACTTATGCGGGCGATGTATGGATTTCACCATCTGCAAAAACAGGCTATTTGACGCAGGAAGTGTTTGATTTACCACTTGAACTAACACCCGCCCAGCTATTTCATAAAGAAACTTTCGAGTCTAGAGGGCACGTTCAAACTTTAATGAAGCATTTAGGCTTCACGGTATCTCATTGGACAGAACCCATTAAGAATATGAGTATGGGTGAGCGAGTTAAATGTAAGTTAATGGAATATATATTAGAGGAAAAAGATGTGCTCATTTTGGATGAACCGACAAATCACCTGGACTTAGCTTCACGGGAACAACTTGAGGATACCTTGGCACAGTACACCGGAACACTACTCGTCGTTTCGCATGATCGATATTTTCTCGAAAAAACGACAAGCAGCAAACTCGTCATTTCAAATAATCGCATACAAAAGCAATTGTATGAATCACCCTTAAAAAGAGATGATCTGGAAGAACTGCGATTAACGCTTGAAACAGAAAGACAAGAAGTTTTAGGCAAGCTTAGCTTTATGACTCCAAACGATAAAGCGTACACAGAACTCGACCAAAAATTTAATGAGCTTACGAAAAAAATAAATGAACTTGCTGACAAATGACTATCAACTGTAACTTATTGAAACGGATAAATTAAATGTAGAAACCCTTAGAATGATTTAAGTCTAAGGGTTTTTTAGATAGGCTCTTTTCGTAAAGATTGTTGTTTTTAAACGAAACTATTTAAGGTTGATTGGAGCGTCCTGCGGGAGCAGCGGGACAGGTGAGACCCCACAGAGGCTTACCGCCTGCCCCGCGGAAAGCGAGCATCTGGAGAGGAAATCAACTACAACTCACTACCTGGTAAATAGCAACAAAGTATGTGAAAACTGCCTTTAGATAAGACTCAAATCGTCCAGGATTTTTGTACACCCCTCAGTTCGAAATCCATTTCCCTTCCTTTATACTCGCTTACTTTTCTTCAAGAACATGGATGAATCACGGTATTTTTCCTACAAGAGAAAACAAAAAAACTCATTGGTTTGAGGTGTTAAAAGGATATCGGTAATGATACGATTTGCAATTTTAACAGAATAATAATACCCCCTCCTTAATATGCTTTTAATGATGGATTTGTTAAAAGGGGGCATTAGTTATGAGTGAGAACACACAGGAAGCCAATATGAGGAATAACTCTGGAATGTTTGTTGCACGCTCTTTAGATGAGATTCGTTTTTGGTCAAGAATAATGAAGGAACACTCGTTATTTCTAAGACTGGGTTTCAGATGTGAAGATACACAGTTAATTGAGGAAGCTAATCAATTTTATCATTTGTTTGAACGGATAGAACAGCAATCCCATTCATTAACAAATCAAGCTGATCCCGAACAGATCAGGAGATTTAACACGGAGGTGCAGCAAGCTGCTACAGGCATATTTTTATTTAAAAGAAAAGTATTGGGATTAATACTCACGTGTAAATTGCCTGGTGCGAACAACTTCCCGCTATTAGTTGACCATACAAGCAGGGAAGCCAATTATTTTAGAAAACGATTAAAAGAATTAAATGAGGGTAAATTGAAACCTCTTGCAGATGCGATCATCAAAGAAAATGTTTTCTTTTTAAGAATCATGGCGGATCATGCAAAATTCATCGGACATCTCCTTGATCCATCAGAAAGAAAGCTGGTGGATATGGCGCGAAACTTCAGTAATGATTTTGATCAATTAGTCTTTCAAGCTGTTGACTTAGAGTCCATGAAACCGCAATCACAAACCGCCCCTCTTTTGGATCAATTTCTAGATCAGAACCGTGTTTCCGTCGTATCACTTCGAGACTTTAAGAAAACGGCCAGGGATTTAATCGAAGAATGCAAAATCAAGAGCATTATCCATCCACTTTTGGCTGATCACGTTTTCCGTGAGGCCGAACGATTCCTTGAAATTATCGATATGTTTGAATCCCACCTTACAGGTGAAACATACAATTAATTAGAGGTTTTTATATTATTGCTATTATGGATTAATATATTCAAATAAAATTGGCCCTTCTTGATATAGAGAAGGGCTTTGATATGTAAAAAGTTAAGATTGGGAGTTCACCAATGTTTCAAGTTTCTCTTTATCAGAAACAGAAATCCATGGTAAATCCTGATTGACTTCATTAATACCAGGTTGGATAACGCGGCTATTTAAAAGGTCACAAATACACTCATTTATTAATTGGATATCCTGGTCTGATATTTTTCGGTTATATGCAGCGGCTCCTGTTTGTTTGGTTATCCCCCCTATCAAGCCTCTTTGATTTAAAGAACTTCTGATCACTTCTCTGATAGCCTCTATACTAGTCAACGGAAATACATCAAGGTGCTTAACAATCATCCTAAAAATATCCTCTTTAGATAAATCCTGTTCAATATGCTGTCGCAATCATTCCACCCCCATTTGTCAAAACATTCTCCAAATGAAACGTAAAATCCTCCTTTTTCCCTAAAAAGGAAGATACACAATTCCCTTTTGTGTACCGCACTGACCCTTTATTCCAAATATAGAAATTAACACATAAAAACCAGATTCACTGACGATTTTCCGCAACAAATACAGCGCCTGACCGTTTTGCAAAGGATGCTTCATTGTATGGAAACTCATCCGCCCTAACCGAATTGATTTTTTCTTTGAAAATTAACATTCATATTTTTGGTAAATATTTGTATTATAATAAAATAAATATTTAATCTGTTACATTTTGATAAAGATTATTTAACGAAGGGAAGGTTGCTTATCTTTAAGACCATTCTGTTCATTCACATTTGCGCTGGAGCAATATGTCTTATTAGTGGAATAGGTGCTATGTCTTCAAAGAAAAAAAGAGGTATGCATACAATTTGTGGTGAAATTTATCACAGTGCATATGTTGTAGTCTTTGTCACATCCCTGACTATGGCAATATTGAATTGGGAAAGCAGCGCATATTTATTTTTCATTGGAATATTTTCATATTCTTTCGCATTTATAGGCTATGTAGCTGGTAAGAAGAAATGGAAAAACTGGATTGCCTCTCATATTAGCGGGATGCTCGGTTCCTATATCGCTATTTGTACAGCAATTCTTGTAGTAAATGTATCCAATATAACTATCTTGAATGAATGGAACCCATTAATTTTTTGGTTTCTTCCAAGCATTATAGGTTCCCCTCTGATTTTGTTGGTTGGAAAGAAGTATAAAAAATCCAATTCGATCTAAGTTCTGTCCAAATACCTCCTATTAACAAAAACCATTTAACAAATCCCAAAACAAAAAACCCTTCTCTATTAAGAGAAGGGCTTTTAACAATGGAGGAGTACCACTTAGGGGGTAGTACAATAATATAATTATCTCCAAACGAATACATTTATATTCACCCCCTTCCTCAAGTTGGTGAAAACGGCCTTGCGTGACAATGAAAAATGACGCCATAGTCGTTCCCGCTTTCCTTCCAACGTTTTATCTCCTTTGATCGGAATGTCGTGATTGGCATTATATTAACGGATTCAAATGTGGATGGTCCTATCTTTGGTATTAAGGATGCCTCTTACACTATTTAATTTTCACCATGTTTCTGATATGCTTTTATCAATTGACAAAAGAAAGGTGTAGTTACGATGATAAAGGAATTCAGGGAGTTTATTACCAAAGGAAACGTTCTCGATCTTGCGATAGCTGTAGTAATGGGTGCTGCTTTTGGGAAGATCGTTTCATCATTAGTAGATAATATTATCACACCGCTAATAGGAATTTTATTAGGTGGGGTCAATTTTTCTTCATTATCTATCACAGTTGGAAAAGCAGATGTTCAATACGGTCAATTTATCCAAGCTGTGATTGATTTCTTGATCATTACATTTGCGATTTTCATGTTTATGAAGGTAGCGAATTCTCTTATTAGAAAAAAACAAGCGACCGAGGAAGAGGTATTGGAAGCGGTACCGGCATCCGAGCAATACTTAAAGGAAATCCGTGATCTTTTACAAAAAAACGCACGGCAGGATGAAACATCGTAAGTATATAAAGAATCAGTGAAAAAGTGCAGAAGTAGTCAAAAATCAGAATAAGAAAAAGCTCCTCTCTTAATTGAGAGGGGCTTTTTAATGTCATAATGAACTACGTATCCGTTACTATAACAAGACAGGCGACACTTATTAAATAACCGTGTGTCGGAATTCGTAAAGCAAAGTGACAGTAATGTTGGCAATCAAAAGAGACTCTCTATCAACCCAATAGCAAGTACTGCAGTAATAATTTTTACAACCCCCCTGCTTCTACATATTATTTACCGGCAATATTTATCCCGTAAGGCAAGGGTATACTTAACCGATTGTACTGTACCTTTTTCTTGATCTTCAATCATTTGTTCTAAAAGTTCTTTTGGAGGATAATAGTAATCCAATGGTTTAATGACACTTAAAGCATATAAGATTGAAAAAACACATCACTCCACACAGTTTTAGACATACCCACACATCTCCTCTCATTGAAGCTGGTGCAGGGATAAAATAGATATAAGAGAGATTAGGACATTCAGACGTAAATACAACAATTAACATCTACGCTCATATGACAAAAAATATTGAAGAAAAGACCTTCCATAAGTTCAGTGAACTTATGGAAGGTCTTTTCTAAATAGTGAAAGTAAGTTTTTTCAGAAACTGAAAGTTAGCAAAATGTTAGCAATCCACTCTCATCTTACTCCAAAACCCAGTCATACCAAGGGTTCTAGGCGATGATTACATCATAATCGAAGAAAACAGGGCTAAAAAATCTTATCATATAAACACTTTCTAAAAATTCATCACCAATAATCTTTTTAAAATTACACGAGGAAAAGCCGAGGACAAATTAAAGGGTCTGGTCTGGTATTACGATGAAGTATTTAAACATTAATAAAAATCGAAGAGCCTAAGCTTCTTTGATCTTTTTATATATAAATAATCTTCTTCATTAAGCAAGTTTTTGTAGCTTCCGAAACAAGAAATCGTTTGTAAGCCTCTTTGCCCTTTAGGTGCAATCAATAACGTTTGACTTGCAAAACTTAATGGCTTATTACAGTCTTTGCTACCTCATTCTAAATCAAGCATGGCCTTTGTCAAAAAAAAGCTTGCAAATTTAATCCCTAAAAGGGTAGAAACCGGGATCGGTTCTCAGCACCCCCATTATGAAAGCTTTTGTCCTATTGATAATTCGTTGAACCCATGCCCTTAATTATTGTTTTTACATGTATGTTTATTTTTGATTTTGCCAGAGTGTTCCCCCAGTCTTCTTGTACTTTTTTCCACTCTTGATAAGAGTAGGCTCTTGCATACAGACCAAGCCCTAATGGATCAATTTGAGACTTTTGTATTTTTTGAATTAATTGATTGGTTTCATTCTCAAGCTCATTTGCAATGCTTTTTTCAAGCTTTGCATAATCTTTTCGGACATCGAATGGAAAGAGTTGTTCGGATAGCGAGATTTGTAAATCTACATTTATATCAAATACAAAGCGTCCATTGAACTTTACTTTCTTCTTTACTTTCAAATCTGAAATGGAGAAGCTGATGTACGGTTTGCCCTTACTGGCGGATTCCATAGAAACCGGAATAGTTATGGAATAATCACCTTTTTGTTTACCTTCTAAAACATTTAATAATTGATTTTCTTCAGGTGATATTGTTATTTTATACTGGCCGGACTGAGCTAGCAGTGCGGAGCCTGTTAGCTCGATTCTTTTTTCCTTTTTGATTTGGGTGATCCACGCCGTTCTCCCTTTGTCCTTCATTTGTCTGTGAAAATCCTGGAGGGTCGTTTCTTTCACAATATTCCTCTTGGCGGCAGCATCAATTAAACTTGTTAAATATAGAGATAGTCGCGGTTTATCTGCTGGTTTATTGAAAATAACATCTGCAACAGTTCCATCTACAGCGACAACACGCGCGGTTACTGTATTTTTAGGGTCCCTAAAGAAAGGATCGAGATAGTCAAACCAATCCTTCTTTTTAAGCAGTCGTTTTCCCACCAAAAACACTTGCGTTTTACTTCCTGATGTTAATCCTATTACCCTCGCATCAAATTTTTCTCTTGAATGTCGGAGGGTGTATGATTTAACTTCATACACTTCTTCCTTATCTTTTGCCTCTTTACTAAATATCGGGCTTGACATATACACTAATAAATTATCCTCTTCATCTAAATCGAGGCCTAAAATAAGTGAGACGCTAACTTCCTCTATTGGTGTAGCATCCATACACCCAGAGAGTATCATTACAAGGATTAAAAGACACAATCCTATTTTTCGGCTCATGAAAATCTCCTCCCTGAAAATCTCTCATATCCCCAACTGTAAATCCATAAAAAAACGGGAAACACATATGCTACCGCAATCCCGCCATTCGAAGCCCATTTTTGCCAGATTGTAACTTGCATCCATGTTGGTTGAACAAAAAATGTGCCCACGACGAGTAAACCTAACAAAACGGGCACATATAAACTATGATCCTGCTTATTCATTAATTGACTGAAACTAAAGACCGTACAGTACATGTACAAGATCCAGGCTCTTGAGGAAAAAAGAATCAAAATATTCAATATAACCACGTCAAGACGCTCAATAAACGGGAATTCAATCACTTTGAGCATACTTAGGACAGGCTGATTAAAATCGGTAATGCTATCGGGACTAAAGAACACAAAACAGCTAATGGTTACAAAGAGATAAAAGAACATCGATAAGGTGTTGGCAATAATAATTCCATGAATGGCATATTGCTTTTTCTTTAAGAAAGGATAAAAGAAAAAGACAAGCTCAAACCCTAGGAACGAATAAATGACCGGCGGCAGGGTATCTGAAATTGACTTCCAACCAACTTTAAACAATGGAAGCAAATTCAAGAAACTTCCATCTTTTAATGGAAACAAAAGAACTACCGGGAGCCACATCGTCATATAGAAAATCAATTCATTATATCTTCCAATAACACGGAGACCATTCCTGACTATAAATAATACCGGGATTGAAAATAACAATACAATTAAGTAATCAGGTGTATTGGGAAGAAACCATGCCTTTATATAAAGAAAAGTGTTAATAAATATAATCAAAGAAAAGCTTAAAGTGTATCCAAGAATAATAAAAATAGCCACTTTACCCAGTGTTTTTCCAAAAAATCGGATAAGAAGATCGTAAAGCGTGTCATTTGGGTACTTCTCAGCCGTTTTCACCATAATAATACTGGCAGCAACGCTTAATATCCAACCAATGATGATGCCCATCCAGCCGTCTGTTCCACCCTTTTCGGCAACAACTCTAGGAAGCGACAAAAAACCGACCCCCATTTGGGTCCCAACAATTAAAAAAATATATTGCAGGATGGTGATTTCATTATGAGTGTATTTTTTCATTTTCCTCACCTTATCTTTTAGGCTTTCCCTGACGATTGGATTGAATGGTCCTTACACTTTTTGGTCGTGTAATCATTTTCCATAAAGGAAAACGAATAAATGAGTCCTTCATATCAGCAAACCGGAAAGGAGCTAATGGGCTTGCATACTGAGTCCCCAGCGATTCAAGACTAATTAAATGGGCCATCAACGTCATGGCACCAATCATGATTCCGGTAGTTCCAAACATGACTGCTAATAACATCATGGGAAATCGCAGCATTCGGATAGCCGTCCCCATGTCATAACTTGGAATGATAAAAGAGCCGATTGCCGTTGCAGAAACGATAATCACCATAATATTGCTTACTATACCTGCCTGAACAGCTGCCTGTCCGATCACAATTCCTCCCACAATTCCAACCGTTTGGCCTATTGGAGCCGGAAGACGAACGCCTGCTTCTCTCATCATTTCAATGGTAACCTCCATCAGGAGTGCTTCTATGATTGGCGGAAAGGGCACAACCACCCGTGATTCGGCTATGGATAAAAAAAGCTTTAAAGGAATGACTTCGTAATTATAGGATATAATGGCTACATATGTTGAAGGTAGAAATAATGTGATCATAAAAGCGAAAAAGCGCAGCAACCGTATCAATGATGCAGCTAACCAACGTGTGCTGTAATCATCAACACTCTGAAGAAAAGATACTAATGTTACCGGAGCAATTAAAACAGATGGCGAACGATCGACGATAACGACAAATCGACCTTGAAGAATTTGTGAAGCTGCTGCGTCCGGCCTCTCTGTTAATATAAACTGAGGAAACGGGGAATATGGGTTATCTTCAATGAGTTCAGATAGTTCACCAGTATTAATTATCACGTCCACTTGAATTTGTTTGATTCTGTCTTCAAGTTCCTGCAGTACTTCTTCACTAGCAACATCTCCCAAATAAACTATAAAGACCTTTGACTTTCCGCGAACACCAACTGTAAGTTCCTTTATGATCAATTCTCGGTTAGGAATATACCTTCGCAACATTGCTACATTCTGACTTCCGGTCTCTACAAATCCCTGGTGGGCACCTTTCAGTGATGTTTCTAACTTCGGATCTTCAATCGCTCTTTGAGGCCATCCTTTTGTATCCAATAGAAACGCTTTAGTTTCCCCTTGGATGAATAAGGCGCTGTCACCTGCAAAAAGTGCATCTTCAACGAATTTCCATGAATGGACGTCTTCAACATCCCCTACAGTTGTAGGCAATCCCTTCTTTGGGTCGAAAGAGGATTGCATCACTGCACTTAGAACATTATTGCTTATTGAATTTTTATCTGTTAAACCATCTACGTATACTAAAGCTGCCTTTGTTCCCTTTCCGGCTAATTCGAAGTGGCGAATCACCAGATCCGGAGCATGGTGAAACATCTGCTGAAGTACTTGTATATTCATCGATAAATCAGGATACAGCGGATAATGATCTATCGAACTAAGTTTTTCTGAATAAACATTTTGGTTTGTTTGCTTGTATTTAGAATAACGTTTCCTTTTAAATAAACCGGAGAAAAAAATATGAAACGCCCCCTTTCTCTCAGATTTATCATTTCTCGCATAAGAAGAAATATACTCTATGCTGTAAAAAAATTAGACTATGACGGAAGCAAGTAAAACATACGCCAGTTTGGAACAAAATGGAGTTTAACTTCAAAATTGTAAACTAAACACCTACAAGAATAAAGAAATCCTAGGATCCTTGTTATGTAAGGAAGTAGGCTTTCTTTTAAGTTATTTTTTGGCTTTTCTCTATTTTTTAAGGTGCGGCTGCCATCGCGGCCGTATCGCCTATTATAAAAGCCAGTCCCCCTAGTCCTCCATGTATGTCATAGCTTCGCTTGTTATACGAGATCTGCGTCCCAACCAGCCTCAAACATGTTTCTACAAGTAGGGGGCGGACGGTTTAGGTCACGGGATCAAGTCCCACGCACCCGTACGTCCTACCCTGGCTACTGATATAATAGATTCTATTAAAAAAAGGTCAACCAGTAAAAACTGGCTAACCTTATAATACGAACGCACCCGTTAGCTGAAGTATTTTATTTCACAAACTTTCACTTGGAGTAATAAGATATTTAATATTTATTCATTTAAATGCTTTAATAGCCTTTTGTTTAATTCCCAAAATGCAGTTTTATTGCTATCCCATTTCAAAAGCGTTACTGCCTCTTCAAAAGATAACCATTTGTAATTGAGGTGTTCTTTTGATAATGAAATATCTTTTCTAGGAACTTTAACACCAAAAGAAAATTCTTTTATTACATAAACGTCTTCTCCCCAAAGGAATTTCCCAACCACATCCTCTCTACTGGTAGTGAAGACATAGAATCTAATTTAAAATATGGATAATCACCTACAATGCCAGCCTCTACAAATGCTTCTCGTTTTGCTGATTCGTTAGGAGTCTCATCATCTTCTCCATCACCAGCTAATCCCTGCCAACATCCATAATTGATTATATAAGGAAATATCAAAACTTGATATGGTGCCCTCATTGCTTAACTCCTCTTAAATATAAAATTAAATTTGACCCCTTCTTCCACCATCCTGCCACTTTAGTTCCATTAGAAAAAGGCGCCCGCAACAACCCCTGTTATTGAAGTAAAGCACCTGCTAGTTCTATAAGAAAAGCGAACCTTCTTCAAGAATTGCGCCCTTTAATGGAACAACGAAAATAGAAACACAAATGTTAGCTTGTTTCTCTTGACTACCGCTCCCGTAAAATTCTCCACAAACCTTGCTGCTAATTAAAATCATTACAGGAATGTGTACTGTTAATACGAATTTAAGCACGATTATAAGTTCCCTTTATAAACTCTATAATTACCAGACAGGTTTTAGCCTCGATGATAGTTTATCTTCATTTTCTTCATAAACTAATTTTGTTAAATCTTCTTTGAGCATTTGCAGGCGTTCAGCACCTATCTTTTCAATCCAACGTTGCTCAATTTCAGTTAGTATCTTCTCTTTTGCTTTCACAACTAACCAACCTCGTTCAGTCAAAACAATAATTTTCCCTCTCTTATCAGTGAGATGAGCTTTGCGCATTACATAGCCACTTTTCTCAAGATAATCCACCATTTTACTCACAGCTTGCTTTGTAATTCCTAAATATTCGGCAAGTTCTATACCTGTTGCACCATTGGGAGTGATACATTTAAACATAAAACCATGTGCAGGTCTAATATCTCCAAATCCCAATTCACTCAATCTGTCATGTAATTCAGTAATTGATGTACTAAAGGATAATGATAAAAGTGTTGTAAGGTCCAACTCACTAAATATTTCATGATTCATACATAAAGCCTCCTTAAATAAAGTCAATTAGATTGACTTTATTTTAAATCCATTGTACTATACGCAATGTAGTCAATCAAATTGACTATAATTCGATTATAAAAAAATTAATACATTATGGAGGGTTCTCATGGCTATCGTTAAAATTAGAGGAAGTGTATTTGCACCATATGCTTGGTTGGAACCTATTAAAGATACTGCAACAGAAAAGATATTCGAATACACTGGTGATGCACGTGAATTTTCACCAAACGCTGTAAACACTATGCGGTCAAGATTAGAGCAAGAAGTGATCATTGATTTTTATAAAAAAGAAATTTTCACATATACAAATGCTTGTATCGTAACTGTAAAAGTTACAAATCCAGATGGTTCTATTGATTATAAAAAAGGAAAAACAAGTACAGAAAACATTGGATATATTAATGTTGCCTGGGGCACTGATGAAGTTTCTTTTGAAATGAGGGCAAGTGCAAGAAATCCTTTAAATGCAGCAGCACCTGCGGCTGATTATTTATTAACTATACATGTTAACAAGAGTGGTGCTGCACAGATTGAAGGTGCACATGATGGGTTCCCCTGCTATGAATTTTATAAACAAACAAATTTCGGTCCATTTGAATTAATATATACACACGATTTCAGAAAAACTGGTGACACTCCGGCAGCACTAGCTGGGGAAATGGAATACAGTTTTAAAACGACAATCTAGATATAAATATTAAGTAGACGATTACAAGCAGCAACAAATATTAAATGAAAAGCAATTGATCAAACGAAGGAAACTTGTGATCTGTTTTGCTCAATGGGTCAATATTATTATTACCCAAAATAAATCAAGAATTACAGAGGTGTGCCTCATGACAAATATCGTTAAAGTTAGAGCAAGTGTATTTATTCCAATGTCTTGGACTGAACCTAAGAAGGATACTCAAACAGGAAACATTATTCAATTTGAAGGTGATGCACGTGAATTTACACCTTATGCGGTAAACGCTATGCGTTCTAGAGTGGAACAAGAAGTAGTTGTAGATTTTTACAAAAAAGAAATTTTCACATATGCGAATACGGGCATAACAACAGAAAGAATCACAACTCCTGATGGTTCCGTTAATAAAAGAACTGGAAAAGCTAATACGGAAGGCATTTTGTGCACTGATGTTGTTCGGGGGTCATATGACGTCAAATTTCAGATGAGTGCAAGTGCTAGCAACCCATTAAATGTATATGCACCTCCGGTTGACTATCTATTAACTGTACATGTCAAAAAGGATGGTA
The DNA here is from genome assembly GCF_026891895.1 of Peribacillus sp. AS_2. Classification (NCBI taxonomy): domain Bacteria; kingdom Bacillati; phylum Bacillota; class Bacilli; order Caryophanales; family Bacillaceae; genus Peribacillus; species Peribacillus sp. AS_2. The sequence goes on along the minus strand of NZ_JAPTGA010000009.1, from coordinate 52,944 downwards.
TTGTCGATATGCAAGGTGCACATGATGGATTCCCTTGTTTTGAATTTTATAAGCAAGTAAATTTTGGTCCATTTAAGCAACTTCATACTCATGACTTCAGAGAAACTGGTGATACACCTGAAGCTCTAGGCGGAGAAATGGAGTATTATTTTAAAAAGATATTGTAAAGACAATATGATTCCCTTTTTAGTGAATAAATATATAACAACAAAAGAGTGACTTATAGGAGGAAAAGAGAATGACAACAATTTTATTTGTAAAAGCAAACAATCGTCCAGCAGATCAATCAGTTAGTGTAAAATTATATGAGGCTTATTTAGCGAGTTACAAAGAATCACATCCAAATGATAAAGTAATAGAGCTTGATTTATACAAGGAAGAATTGCCATATGTAGGAGTAGATATGATTAATGGCACTTTTAAAACTAGTAGAGGACTTGAGTTAACAGCAGAAGAAGCAAAGGCAGTAACTGTTGCTGATAAATATTTAGATCAATTCCTTGCAGTTGATAAAGTTGTGTTTGGTTTCCCGTTATGGAACTTAACAATTCCAGCTGTACTACACACATATATTGATTATTTAAACCGCGCAGGCAAAACATTTAAATATACACCAGAAGGTCCAGTAGGTCTGATTGGAGATAAGAAAATTGCATTATTAAACGCAAGTGGCGGTGTATATTCTGAAGGACCAAAAGCTGAAGTAGAAATGGCTGTTAAATATGTAGCAAGTATGATGAGCTTCTTCGGTGTAAAAAATATAGAGAAAGTAGTGATTGAGGGTCACAATCAATTCCCTGATAAAGCAGAAGAAATTATTGCTGCAGGGCTTGAAAAAGCTGTTAAAGTAGCAAGTACGTTCTAATTAATAAAACACTTGTCACTCAATATAGCAGTACCACCACTTTTATAGCGGTGGTACTGTTTTTTTATTCGCTCATCTTGCTACTTTTGGGGGAGTTAGAACCCAATTGATGTAATATTTCTATTTAAATCTTATAAAAAGATGGAAAGAAGGATTACATTACAATGGAACGTTGAAAGACAAAATATATATAAACTTGATTTCCTTCTTCAACTATTCTGTTCTTTAGCTTGTACAATTCTTTAAAATCTCACAGACAAATATCAAATTTTCTTTTAAAATGATCTTCCACAATCTGGAACAATTGTTGAACAAAGATCAATACTCACTCTTGAACTAACCAGCCCCTTTAGTTCCATAAGAAAGTGTTGCGTAACAATCCTTTTGTTAAACTCAAGCACCCTTCTGCAAAATAAATAGGGAGAACATTCCCAAAAGAACCTCTCCCTGTTTTTTATTTAGCGGCAGTATTTATCCCTTAATGCAAGTGCATATCTAACCGTTTGCTCTGCACCTTTTTCTTGATCCTCAATCATTTGTTCTAAAAGTTCTGTTGGCGGATAATAGTAATTCAATGGTTTAATTACATATAAATCATAAGGAGGTTGTCCAACTTTAAATGCTCCTTGCACTAAAGAATAAGATAAAGCCCCTCTCTTAATTGAGAGGGGCTGTTTAATATCATAACGAACTACGAATCCGTTACTATAACTAGACAGGCGACACTTAACCGTTTATTTCATATGGTCGAAATTCTTCCTTACAAAATAAATTCACCCAATCTCCCACAGAAAAGGAAGCACTTTTTTCCCATTATTGTTAAAAATTCAAGAGAGGAAGAAATAAATATGCGTCATATTTTCGTCAATTCCACTACCCTTAGCGCTTTTCTTTTTCCACTTATTTAACTAAAGAGAAGCTTCCTCCGCTCAAGGAAAAGCTCCTTCCCTCCTAACTAGACTAAACCAGTTCATTCATTTCAGACTGGGCTAAATCACCAGCAGCTTTCACACGAATACGGGTTGCATTCCCAGGCATATATGCTAAAGGTACATCTTCTATGTCGACAATAACAAGCGTTTGAGGATCGGCTCCAGCACTGATCGCTTCTGTCATCGCTATTTCCTTGGCCTGTTCCAATGCCGCTTCCCTTCCTATTTCCGCTAGTGCATATACTTTTTCAATCTGCCCGCTAACCTGGGAGATAGCCGACCCAATGGCATTTGCTACACCTGAATGTAATGGGCGTATGACTTCAGATGCACCTTTTAATTCCTCGGGTAAGAGGATGCTTCCACCCCCAACGAGAATGACAGGCACTGGTGCCGCGCTTGTTTTCATCTTATCGATAGCTTCTTCGACCAGATTTACCATGCTTATATAGATTATATTTAATAGTTCCTTATCAAGGTGAGCAACTTTTGAAGCATCCCCAAGTTCCACTTTTCCAAGAGCCACAGCAACATCCGTTGTTGTTAAAGTATCACCTCCGAAAATCAAGGCTTTTTCTGGCAGTCGGTAACCGACACTGTCTGGTCCAATCGTGAACTCTCCATTTTCTCCTATCCGGATTATTGTACCTCCCCCAAGTCCAATCGAGATTAAATCAGGCATCCGGAAGTTCGTTCTGGCTCCTCCAATCTCTACTGCCAAAGAAGATTCCCTTGGAAACGATTGAACGAGGACTCCGATATCCGTAGTTGTTCCCCCAACATCCAAAACGATTGCATCGGTTAATTCACTCAAATATGATGCTCCCCTTAAAGAGTTAGTCGGACCGCAAGCAACAGTGAAGATTGGGTATTTGACTGCATATTCAATTGACATTAATGTCCCATCATTTTGGCAAAAGAATACTTTTGCCTCAATTCCTTCATTCTTCAATGCATTGATGAATCCGCCCGCAGTCGTTTTAGCAACATTCACGACAGCAGCATTAAGAATCGTCGCATTTTCCCTTTCCAGTAAACCGACTGAACCAATTTCTGAAGATAAAGAAATTGCGATTTCTTCTCCGAGTACTTCTTTGAAAATTTTACTTGCTCTTTGTTCGTGCGTTTGCGATACAGGTGAAAAGACAGAAGTTATCGCGATGGAATCCACTTTCCCCTTGATTTCTTCGGCAATTTGATACAAATGCGCTTCATCTAAATCAACAATCTCCCGGCCATCAAATTCATGTCCGCCGCGGATTAGGTATACGTATTTTCCGAGGACTGCGCGAAGGTCATCAGGTACGCCGATAAGCGGTTTAACCGCTAAAGTAGCCGGCGCACCAATACGGATTATGGCGATATTGTTTAATCTCTTTCGTTCAACAATAGCATTTGTACAATGGGTCGTACCCAGCATTGCATATTTAATTTGCTCCCTCGGAACCTTTGCGTCATCGATTATTTTTCTCATTGCTGTATATATGCCTATGGAAACATCCTCCGTCGTCGGTGATTTCGTTTCCGAAATGACCTGGTTATATTGATCTAAAAGCACTGCATCTGTATGGGTTCCCCCCACATCAATCCCTATTCGATAAACGCCCATTATACTAGCCCTCCTTTTTTCATTAGTTCTTCAACAGGAACATAACCGACTTCATAGCCAAAGTATTTTGGACCAACAGCTTCAATTCCCTTTTCCGTTCGCCACTTTGGATGGCAAGGCATTCCGATTACCACGCATCTTGCTCCATATCTGATCCCTTCAGTAGTGATCGGCAAGCCTGTTTCTGCATCAAGCACGGCAATCAAATCTGGAGTGACACATAGCAAGCGTTCTTCTGTCTGTGCAATTAAATGCTCGTTTTGGAATCGCACCTCGAGTTTTTTTCCCTTATACTCATTGATTCCCTCAAATGTTGCCACTCCTCTAGCAAATCCCGACTCTGTCTTGCGGTTGATGTCACTCACTTTTCCACGGAACAATTCAAACCCGTCTGCCTTATTCAACACTTCTTTTATTGGATCAACATTATTTTGCTTTGCAAGCCTTATCGTCTTGCCGATTTGTTCTTCTAAGGTCAGTATATTTTTAATTCCGCTTTCCTTAATATTCTTTCCTGTCATTGGATAAATCGCTGTCATTGTGGAACCGCCCATTTCAATCGTTGCTGCACGGGCAATCCTCTCTGTCCAGACATTGTTTATCGTTGAGAGCAGTGAAGTATTGCCTTTCTCATCCGCAAGCACCATCGGAGTAGCAGCAATTCCGTCCAAATAAAAAGTTACCATTTGCAATTCCGGAAATGCTCTCCCCATCCCATCAACATCCACCACAGGCAAGCCAAGCTTTGCAGCAAGTGCAAGGGGCACCATCGAATTCACTCCGCCAGCTTCAATCGGCATCGTTGCAAAAATCTTTTTTCCCAAATAAGATTCGAGGTTTTCGAAAGCTGCTGTTGCTTCTTCACCACTTGGAGCTTTTTCCAACATTACCGTCGGTGCTCCCATCATCGCGGAAGGAACCACTAATGCGTCATCAGGAACTTCATCCACATCTAACAATGTGATTTCCCCGTATTCTTCAATTGCCTGTAAAGCCATTAGTTTACCAATGTAAGGATCACCTCCTCCGCCTGTTCCGAGTAACGCCGCACCTACTGCTATATCTTCAATTTCCTGTTTACCTAATTTCCTCATTTTCCCGAACCCCCATTTTTCAAAAATTATGATGCGATATGATCCCTATTCTCTTTTTTCCATTTGATGGATTTTATTAATAACACACCTGCGTAATAGATAATGCCGCTTATTAAAAGGGAATTAATAGATGGTATGCCAACTGTAATAAAATAGCCGCTTGCAAATCCTGCTGCCCAGGCAACTAAGGTAACTGGATTCAATTTTTCAGGCTCTGATGGCAATGTTCCTTTCTCTCTGCTTTCATCAAGAGCTTTTCGATACGTTTTCAGCACGAAATAATCAACCACCATAATACCTGCTATTGGAGGTATCATGATTCCAAGTAAAACAAGGAAGTCTACAAATCTATCGAGAATGCCCATAATGGAAAGCAAAGTTCCGATAGCACCAATTACAAGTGTAACGAGTCCTCGATTCACCTTGACCTTAAAAACAGAATCGAAAATATTAGTAAAGCCCAGAGAAGAGGAATATAAATTTACGTTATTAATTTTCACTGTGGAAAAAACGACAACTGCAGCGCCAAGCCAGCCAGACGTTTGCAGCATGATGCTTACAACATCGCTCGTTTTTGCTGCATGGGCCATTAACACAGCGATCATTCCTACACCAAGTTCACCCACTAATGTACCAATGGTGGTCATCCAAAAAACATCCTTGCCGTTTCGGGCAAACCGACTGAAGTCAGGTGTGATTACGGCACCAATAATAAATCCTCCCGCAACCATTGTTGCACCAACGCCAAGGGAAAGACTTTCTCCCGGAGGAGGCGTGCCCATTAAACTAAAAATGGAATGATCACCGAGAACTTGATAGATGCCAATCCCTACCACTAATAGAAAGGCAGGAACGGTAATTTTGGCTGTCATGCTCAATAGTTTAAAACCAAATATAACCAGTACAGTTACGCCTAATCCGGTTATGGCAGCTGCAATTGGGAGGGGCAATTTGCCGCCGGCAGCTTCCACCAAACCATTTGCAAAAACAGTATTCTGCACTCCAAACCAGCCTATTGTACAAAAAGCGATGACCGCGCCAATGATACTCGAACCATACCTGCCGAACCCTGTCCAACGTGACAAAAGACTAGTTGAAAGGCCTTCACGTGCACCTGCATAACCGATTAGAAAACTTATAACCTGTAAAATGACACTTCCAAACATCATGGCCCAAAATGCCTGCCAAAAGGTCATTCCGTATCCTAATGCCGCACCCAGCATAAATTGAGAAAGTGTAGCTAGGGCACCAACCCTGACAATCATGATATCCCACATTGGCAATCTAGCATTTTGCGGCACTCTTGATAGAGAGTAATCGTCACCCAACTTTGTATGATCTTCCATAAATTCACCCCCTATAATTTACTCCTCAGCTTTATCAATCAACTTGGAGATTTCCCTGCCTTTTGAAGATCTTTTGCAACACCATTATTTGAATATTCAATTAATTATTTTTAAATGAATTAACCTTTTGTGTATCCTCCTTCTTAAAAAGTCTATGAACGTTTTACTCTCTGTTTAGAAGGTGGTGTCATGTAGGTCAATCGGCTTTGTTTAACCCCCATAGCAATTAAAGTTTCAAGCATCTTTGTGGCTGCAAATGCGGGATCGATAACCGGAACATCATAACCTTTTTGCGATAATCGTTCCTGAAGCTCCGTTGCAACACCCATAAAGCCTGTACACCCTAACACTAACGCATGTGCCTTGTCCTGTTCAATCGCTTTTATCATTTCATCAAACAATGCATTTTTTAACTTTTCCTTATCTTGAATTTCCAGAACAGGAATATTTACATATCTAATTGAGGCGACATTACCATCTACACCTAGAGTTTTACTTATGTTTTCAATCATAGGCACAACATTGGGCAGTACCGTTACAATAGAAAAGGATTTTGCTAATGAGCTCGCAACAAGCAAAGAAGACTCACACGGTCCAACAACTGGGATATCCAATATTTCTCTTGCAGGCTTCACACCTGGATCTCCAAAACAATCACTAATTACACCCTGATACCCCTCATCTTGAGCCTGCTTTGCTTTTTCCAGGAAATTAGGTATACAAAGTGCTTCATCATATTCGCTTTCAATTGATTCAGGTCCATAATCAAGATTGCAAACTCCTACTTCAGTGTTTTCGAAAACATAAGATTTAATCTCTCTTCTAATTTCCTCATTAAAAATGTCCGATATAACCGGCATGATTACTTTAATTTTAATTGGAATACACTCCTTTATTTTTATTGGACCTGCTAAACCAATTTTTTTCTTTGGCATGATTTTATTATTTATACCCCCCCCCTTTAGGCAACCATTCCGTTTCTGCCACTGTTTTGACTTCATATTATTTCAAACCGTGGATATCTTCTCACTTTTTCCATCTTTAGAAATAATGTTTTAAAGACTTTCATATGTTCCCCTTAGACATTCACTTCCTTTTTGGCTATTCACTTTTGGACAGTGGCCCATATTTCCTCTCTATATCTCTAAACATGGAGCTGATGAATCGATCTGCAATCTGAACTTGTTCCATTAAATCCTGTCCCTCATACAAGTTTATACCCCAGAATACTCCATTGCCGAGTAAAACAAATTGCTTAATGATTTGGTCCACTTCGTCAGTAGAAAGGCTCGGATAACTCTGCCTCAAGAGATCCTCAAGTGAACTGACCATCCAATCATTAAAATGCAATAAATACTTTTGTAAATATAATTTAATTTCCGGAATGGGTGACGTAACCAACGAAATATACGCCATAGTCCCTTGCTCATCATCTTTGTGGTACTTAACGATCCCATGAAGCATTTCACTAAAAATTCGATCAACAGATCGTGAACTTGTTTCAGCTAAAATTCGTTTCATTTCAGCTAAATGGTTATCAAGTAAATGTTGAAATGCAGCGATGAATAATTCCTCTTTGTTTTTATAAAAAAAATAAATGGATGCTGGTTTTATTCCCACTTCATCCGCAATTTTCTTCATGGTAGCTCCTTGGTATCCATGTAGTGAATAATGCAAAAGAGCTGCATCTATTAATTCTTGCCTTTTCAATTCATCCCCACCTAACGTTTATTAGGTAAATTATAAAACGTATATTTCAGAAAAACAATAATTTTCTGATTTTTCTAGTTGAATAACTAATATTATGATTACAGTAGTTATAAAGAAAACAAAACATTGACCAGCTTTAAGTACAAAACTTAGAGTAGGCCAACACTCGCTTTCCTGTTTGATAATGGGCAATTTATCCAGAATAACAGTCCGTAGATGGTTGACCTATTAGTATGTACTTTTTGTTGGATCCAGATAGCCGATTCACCGTTCAAAAATCATTTTGTTTATATTTCCAAAAATAAAAAAAAAATCCATTTATCATTAAATAATGAAAAATGGATTTTAATAAACTTTTATAAGATTCTAGTTATAGACCCAGGTAATCCGTTTTAAAGACTCTTCCGACAAATTGAAAAATCACGGAGGTTTTGCAATGACGACAAAGGCTTTCTTGATTATTTATACCCATTTTTCACCTTAGAAATATGTGCATGATCATAAATCTCCTCTCTCCTTATATTTTTATATTTATTATTATAAGGAGGAGGATCATTTAGCAAGCTACAGGTTATAAACAGTTCTCTTATTTACACTTTTAAACGTTAAGAATTTCGTTGTAATGAAGGAGAATAAATTCGAAAACGAAATAATCGTTTCCCTCCAGAGGGGATGCAATTACATTGTTTCATAGTTTTTTATTTCAAATTCATTTAGAGGCCGATTAATCGACTTACTCAATTTTTTAATAAGCTCTTGGTAATCCTTAGTATCATTGGGATCTATACCTTCTCTGACGTTTAATATCTCGTATCGGTCATACTGTTCTGGAATAAGTTTTCCGTCTACATGGATATAAAGCCTATATTTGATCCTCAGATTCATATTACCATCTCCTTTACTATCAGTTCGATATTGGGTGCTATTTTCCTGCAAGAAAAAAAGCCTATATGTGATGCTCCACTATCTATTCATTTATAACCCGAATGTTCGTAGCTCGTATTATCTCAAAACCTCTTATTTATATATATTACATTTGAGGAGCACATATACCCGAAGAATCATAAGGAGGAATTGTTATATAAATTATAGAACAGCATATTAATGAATATGCTGTATTGAATAAACCTGAATACTTTGTTCTTACTGCATAAATTGTCCAATACGATAAAACTAGTGTATATGGAGGTTTTTTAATGAATCACCTCGAGCCAGTATTAGAAATGTATAACTATCACGCATGGGCAAATGGAGTCATCATCGATCGGTTAAATGAACTTCCAGAACACATTTACCATAAGGAAATTCAGAGTGGTTTTTCGTCGGTATCAAAAGTGTTGTCTCACATTTATCTGACAGATTACACGTGGTTTGATATTATCTCTGGTATAAGTATGGATGAAGCAATGGCATCTTCTAGTGAATTAAAAGAAGAGGTGGAAAAGAAAAGTATTGAGGAAATGAAAAAAATATTTATAGACTTGTACGAAAGAAACAAAGCACTTCTGAGTACAGAGGATATGGAAAAGGTAATGGTTGTGGATAACCCATATGCTGGGTCGCTTGAAACTACCATTTCCGAATCGGTATTACACGTTGTCACTCACGGATCATATCATCGTGGCAATATAGCTACCATGTTACGGCAAATGGGGCATACTTCCGTTATGCAAGATTTTGGTCTTTACCTTTATACAAAATAGAACACCAAACTATATACCATTTCCTGAATAGGGGGATGTATCGATGGATGAACTAGTTGGCTCTTGTGTTCGCTGTGCACATGATGTGTATTGTACGGCTGGTTTTCTGAACGGTATTCTTTTAGATAACAAGAATATCTTATGTTTTAATTGTAAGGATATTTTAAATGCGATGATCAAAGAAGAAAGTTTGGAGGAGGATAATCAAAACTAGATGTTTAAATAGGTCATGCCAAATTAATGGCATGACCTATTTTGCCCGATGAACAGTCAGATTGACCTTGTTGGTTTCACACATGAACGTTGAGAGGTGCACAGGCTGGTCGTTTGCATCGAAAGCAATCTTCACTATTCTAAATAAATTTGCGCCAATATCGCATTCTAAATATTTAGCATGGATTTTTGTAGCACCAATCACGTCTATAATTTTATCGTTACTGACTATTTCGGTATGGTAATCTTCCAATAGGATCTTATAAGTTGATTCATCCCTTGCAATCTTCTTTTCCAAATCCGGAAAACGAAGTAACGAATAATGAGCGGTATCGTAGAATAGCGGACGCTCATCTACATACATGAGTCGTTCCAGTTCGAGAACGGGGCTTCCTTCTTCAATGAGGAGATGACCTGCAACATCCTTTGGTGCTGCTATGACCTCACTTCTTAAGATCCGGGAATTCGGTATCTTCCCAAGCTGATGACTAAACTCTGAGAATCCACTTATGGATAACAACTCATTATGAAACTTATTAGATGCAACAAAGGTACCCCTGCGCGGAATACGTGTCAGTGTTCCTTCCTTCACCAATTCCTCGATTGCTTTTCGAATGGTGATGCGGCTGACGTTATAAGTTTCACAAAGCTCTGCTTCGGTTGGGATTTGTTCATCTGGTTTGTATTTACCGTTCTGAATATCATTCTTCAACATTTGCCTTATTTGCATATATAGTGGCTGGGGGGTTGAAGGATTTAAATTCATATTAGATTCATCCTTATCCGTCAAAAATTTATTATTTACTACCTATTATACATGATTTACAGTCCCAGTCACCACGCACCGAAATAGCTAATGGTTTTCGCAGCAGACTCTGTACCCAATTCTAAGCAATTTTCGATAGATTGCCCTTTCAATAATCCATAAATAAAACCGGAAATGAAGGAATCCCCCGCACCCATTGTATCCACCACATTCGCTTTAACGGCACTGCATTGATAAAATTGAATGCCGTCATAGGCAAGTGAACCATTTTCTCCTAAAGTGGCGACCGCAATTTTAGATCCTTGATTTTTTACATCTTTTAAAAATTGGCGGATAAAAGCATCATCCTTCGTATAAGAGAAAAAAGGATAATCAACAAACGGTGGTAAAGTCTTCACTAGATCGTGATCTAGCTGATCTGAGAAATCAAAAGACGTGAGCATTCCATTTTCTTTAAATAAGGAATAGTACTTATCCGCATGTCCCCAAATCCCTGAATGTATGAGCTGGTATGTTTGAATGTAATGGAGTTCTTCCGTCGTTAAGCGGAAATGTTTCATGACACCTTCATCGTATTCTCCAAACCTGCGGTCATTTCCTACCAGTTCAACAAAGGTAACAGCTGTTTTTCCTTCTTTCCGCGAAAGATGAGAAATATCAACACCTTTTTCCTGTATCGCTTTAACCATTTTTTCACTGTATTGATCGGAGCCCACCCAGCCGATATAAGCAGATTCAGCACCTAACCCTCTTAAATAGACAGCCACATTTAAAGGATTACCGCCAGGATAGACCTCCCCGCTCTTTTGATAAACATCCATACAGTTATCTCCGACTGTAACCGTTCTCATCATTTTCCCCCGCTTTCTTTAAACTTAAGAGCACTACTAAGTAGTGCTCCACTTATCTTAATATTCCATTTGGCGATAGTATCTTCTAAGTGTTAATGGATGATTTCTCTCACGCTCAAGGTATACGCTGATTCGACTTAATACTGACCAGTTGATGCTAACTGAAAAGTGCTTTCTGAATTCTTCGCTGATGCCTTCCATTTCAAAGCTTTTGGTATCAATAACCGTTATATTTTTTGAGATTTTTTCTACAAATCTCTCTACACGGTCCATCAGCGGTCTAGTTTCATCTTCCCCTTTTAATAAAATAACACTTGTATCTTCAACAACAAGTTCAAGCGTACCATGGAAAAACTCTGCAGCGTGGATGGATTTCGCTTGGATCCATTGCATTTCCTCTAAAATGCACATGGCATATGAATAAGTGTTTCCCCAGAGGTTACCAGAGCCGACCATCATGTGGTAATCCGTGTCTTTATGTGTAATGGCGAATTCCTCTGCTTTTTTGTCAAAAGATTTAACGGCATCTAGAATTGCACGCGGAAGTAGAGAAACCTCCTTCGTGAATTGTTCATATTGCGGGAATTCATCGTTGTTATGCATGAAACGGAAGACGACCATGTACAAAAGCATAAAGAAAGTATCAAAAGAGTGCGTTTCAGAACCGGTCGTTATACAGTAATCCGCAATTTGTGTTAACGGAGTATTTGGCTCTGCAACTAAAGCGATTGTAGTGGCCCCTTTTTCTTTACAATATTCAGCCGCTGCAACTGTTTCTTGAGTAGTCCCGGATACAGATGTAAAAATGCAGACTGAATTTTTGCTGAAATGCTTATGATTCATCACCATGAACTCAGCCGCAATTTCTGCATGGACATCGATGGTAGAATTTGATTTTAAAATGTATTCATATGGATACATCATGGCTATGGTGCCACCAGCACCGATAAGGAAAATATTGCTGTAGCCCCTTTTTGTGATTCCATCTACGATTTCTTCAATCTGGCCTCTAAAAGCAAGGCCCTCTTTTTCTACAAGATTTAGAAATAACTCCTCATCAAACTTTAGCATTAACAGCTTCCTCCCTTATCCCTACTTATTTGTTATGTCTTGTATTATATCTAAACATAATAATTTGCACAATCGATTTATTTTAAAATTTTTTCGGTTTATCAAAAGAAGGCCTAACTTCCCTTATCATTCTGCTAAGCCACGATATCGCTGTCGTTATTTTTCTTTGATCCATATTTCCTTTCCCAATAATAGTATACCGGCAGACCTGTTAAGATAACGATCAGCGCTGCAATCACTCCTTGAATAGGCGCCCAAGTAAATGTTCCCCAGGCCAGCCATGATGCTCCAAGAATAGCTAAAACCGTCGTTAACCTCCACATTGGCATACGATAGATTGGATTATAATCATCCCTTTTACGGCATTTATAAACAGCGGCAAAGTCCAGGATGTTAATTACCAATTGAATCAGTGTGAAATAGCCCAGTAACACAGTTAAATTACTGAAGCACACAAGTATACATGCATACGCAACCTGAACGATGATAGAGAAACTTGGAGTTTCATATTTAGGATGAACTCTTGCAAAACGTTGAAAGAATAGTCCGTCCTTTGCCATTGCGTACTCAAGGCGGGGCTGAAACATTATGCAAGAACTCAGCGAACCCAAGATAACAATAATCGCCGTAATGGCCACGAATGATGATGCAATATCAGATAATCCCGGAATATATTTTACAGCTTCAGAAACAGCCGCATTGGAGTTGATTAATTCATCAAACGGCATCAAACCGATGACACAAACGGCTAACAGTGTATATAAAGCCAACACGATGAATACCGAACTAATAAGAGCCCGCGGAAGTATTTTCCCTGGATTTTTGAACTCCCCAGCCATGAAACAAATCGCAGCCATTCCCGTATATGCCCATGTGGTTGCGGATACACCACCTATTAAACTTGAATTTTGGGCACCAGGTCCTGGTGTATAAGCAAAGTTATCAGGGTTCATGTACATAATTCCCAAGACAATGACAATCAGGAAAGGAATGATCTTGATAGCCGTGATAATGACTTGGAAAAGACCTCCTTCCTTCACGCTTCGATAATGAATCGATGTGATGAGCAGGATGATCGCAATACCCAATAATTTCCCGGCGACCCCAGAGAAAAATGGGAAAAAGGTTGCTAAATAAGAAACGATCGCTAAAGCCATAATCGATATGGATGGAGGATCCAACGCCCAGAAAGTGGCCCATCCATATAAAAATGCCAGAGGCCTCCACCCAGCTTTATTCAAATATACGTAACCGCTTCCATTTTGGGGGTATGCTGTCGATAACTCCGCCAGCACCATTACTTGCGGAATGGCAATCACGCCGCCTATTATCCAGGCCAGAATGGAAATGGAAGGAGTACCCGCAGCCTTTGCAACATCACCGGATGAGACAAAAATACCCGACCCTATTGTAGTTCCAACAGCAATAGCCAGAGCAGACCAAAAACCCAGCTTTCGTGTAAGTGTGCCATTACTCATAAAGAGTTCCTCCAAATTAGATGATTAAATTCCCAATTCCCTAACTTTTTCAATTGATTTCTTGATTGCATCGTTTGGATTTTGATAATAATTTGATCCCATAATCTCTAAAGTACAACTTCCTTTGTAATCATGGCTTTGAAGGCTTGTTAAGTATTCCCTCCAATTTAAAACCCCATCATCCAGTGCCAAATGTGCATCTGATTGACCATCTCCATCGATTAGGTGAAAATGGCTTAATTCGGGAAGGAAGGAATAGTACTCATCAGGTGTTTCACCTGCCAGATGCATGGAAACTGTATCTATCATTCCTTTTAGCGAAGGAGATTGGATTTCCTCTAACATTTTCTTTAACCCCTTAGAGTCGATTACCAGATTGGATTCATGCTTTGTCAATGGCTCTAAAACAAGAATCAAACCTTCCTTCTCAGCTACTTTGGTTAATTGAAAGATTGAGTCACTTGCATACTTCCATGATTCCTCCTGTGAAACAGAAAAGTCCCCTATTCCAGAAGTGATAAGCATCATGTTTGTGTCTAACTCCAGCGCGGCGTAAAGATTTTCCATAAAATACTCCATGCTTCTTTTTCGCCAATGAGCATCCGAGGATGCAATGTTATAAGGATAGATACATTGTTCTGGAGTATAGCAGATGATTTTCATATTTCTAGACTTAATTTCCCTTCTCAAACTCCTTATATTTCCTAGTATGTTGCGATAAACATACAAATGCGGCTCCCCACCCCATAACTCAATGCTATTAACCCCAAGGTTGTCCATGCAATCCAAAAAATGATGAAAAGGGAAATGCCTAAAAGTTATATTCATCCCTGCAATATTCAATTATTTCACCCCCTCATAATGACTTTTTATTTGTTATGCTTTGTATTATAATTAACCAGTACATTGAATGCAATAATTATTTTGAATATTAAAAAAATAATTATTCGCAAAATACGGAAAAGTCGTGATTTTATTATTCAACATTAATTAACTATTTTTTAGTGAATACGAATGGTAGAATGTTAAAGTATTATACCTAGTGCACAAATTTCTCTGGTACATTGTAAGTATTATATTGGTGATTATTGTTTGAAATATGATATACCTGTAGAATGGATGTTAACCTGGGGGATTTCCAAGAGATAATGTATCCTGAAATATTGTAAGTGAGTGGTTAATAAAGAATAAACACCTCAAAAAAGCCGTAATTGAGGGGAATCTCCTTAAATGCTGTAATTTACCGGAAAATATAGGTGGGTTTACACTAATACTTCGTGAGACGAATTAGTTTCTAAACTTTTAAAAATAGCAGGCAGTACAATTTGTACTATCCTAGCGGAAAGGACGTGCCATTATAATGAATCACGACAAAACAGCCATCACTAAAGTACGTACAGGTCCCATGTTTGCGGTGATGCTGGCTGGTGCTCTAGTCGCTTTCTTAAATCAGACTTTAATTAATATCGCATTGCCTCAATTAATGACTCATTTTGACATATCAGCGGCAACAGCGAATTGGCTTACTACTATCTTCTTATTGGTCAATGGGATTGTCATTCCGATTACCGCTTTCTTAATGGAACGATTCAATACAAGACAATTATATTTAGCTTCGATGGGACTCTTCGCCTTAGGAACTTTTTTATGCGGAATTGCCCCCAGCTTCTCCGTCTTATTGATCGGACGTGTGGTTCAAGCTGCAGGTGCGGGGATTTTGTTCCCGTTGATCACAAATGTGATTTTCACTTTATTTCCGCCTAACAGACGCGGTTTCGCAATGGGCATATTTGGTATCGCGATGAATTTTGCCCCGGCTGTAGGACCTACGCTATCAGGATGGATTATCCAAAACTATTCTTGGCGGGTTCTGTTTTTTATCATTTTCCCATTTGCCCTGCTTGACTTCATCTTTGCCATTTTCATCATTAAAAAAGTAGGGAAAACCAGCCGGCCTAAACTCGATAAACTGGGTGTCATTCTATCCACTATCGGATTTGGCGGGGTTCTATATGGATTTGCTACTGGCGGTACCAAGGGCTGGGGCAGTCCCGAAGTACTGACGATGTTCCTTGTTGGAGGAATCAGTTTAGTTTTATTTGTCTGGAGGCAATTTACTGTATCACATCCTATTTTGGAATTTAGAATTTTTCGGTATCGGATGTTCACTTTAACGACAATCATCAACATCATCGCAACCATGGGTATGTTCTCTGGAATGATCATCATGCCGATCTATATGCAGAATATCCGTGGGTTCACTCCGATGGAATCCGGTCTCATGCTATTGCCTGGCGGGATTTTAATGGGGATCATGTCCCCTATCACAGGTAAACTGTTTGATCGATTTGGTGCGAGATGGCTTGCGGTGAGCGGACTTGCCATCACTATCATTACAACCTATCTTTTAACGCGGCTTCAGACAGATACATCCTATTCTTATGTGGTGTGGGTATATACCATTAGAATGTTCGGAATGTCGATACTGATGATGCCTATCTTCACAGCCGGATTAAATGAATTGGCACTTAGCCTAAATAAATACGGCACAGCGATGGTCAATACATTGAGAATGGTGGCAGGTGCTGTTGGCATGGCATTCTTTGTGTCCATCATGACAAACCAAGGAACGAAACATGTTCAGGAAATCTTATCTCAAAGGAACATATCACCGGATAATACATCACAAATGGCGACTGCCATTAAACAAGGCAGCGTAATGGGAGTGGATGATGCATTCATGATAGCAACAGGTCTGACCATAGTTGCATTCATACTGGCCTTTTATATCCGGCAAACTTCACCACAAGAAGATACTATTACAAATCGCCTATCAAAAAAACCATCTTAAATAAAAAAGGCTAAATCCAACCTATTTTCCAAGGTAAAAAAAATTCTTATATTATTAAACTGACTTGCCCCATGAAAACAAGGAAAAAAAAAGAGACTCTTTTAGTGTCTCTTTTTTTTGCCCTAATTACATCATGGCCTAAAACGAGAAGGCCTTTACTTTGATTAGCTTACTCCCATGTGAATTAAAAATGTCTTATGAAGAACAAATAGCAATCGTAATTTCCAATCAGCTAAGTATATATTTAGATTTCTCTCATATATTTTAAGATAATGCTTTGGACAAGGGGAATTTTTTTATGAAAAAGTTTGTTACGCTGCTTTTTTCAAGTTTTTTCATTGGAGTAGGTCTAAACTTATTTATTATTCCCATTCATCTAATAAATGGCGGGATATTTGGCATAAGTTTATTAATCAAATATGTTTGGGGAATCCAGGTTGGACATACCATGATCATGATCAATATTCCCATATACCTTCTATCTCTTCTATACGATAAGTCTTATTTCTTTAATGCCATCCTTGGGTTAGCTTTCACTTCCACCATTATTGATTGGCTAACACCACTAAACGGTTTGGTTCATCTGCCGATCATAACAAGTGCCATTATCGGTGGAATGACGATTGGGATAGGTGTCGGTTTTATGCTGAGACAACATATTAGCCCAGGTGGAGTGGATTTACTAGCACTATTAATATCTAAAACCACAGCAATCAATCCTGGAATTATTATTTTTATCATTGATTCTCTCATAGTAATTGCGGGAATAATCATATTGAAAGACTTAAAGTTAATGTATTCCCTCATCACGATATCCTGTGTCGGGTTCTGCGTCATTATAATCAATTCTTTTAAGACAATTAACTTTTTAAGATAAAGTTGTACTTACAAGTGCTGAACAAGGAATGCACTCCCTTACGATATGCATTTTGCTTGTACTGTACTCGGGATTTTTACGTTTACTCGTGAGTTTTGCTGTTTTACTCGTGAATTCGGCCTATTTACTCGTGAGTTCGTGCTG
Source organism: Peribacillus sp. AS_2 (assembly GCF_026891895.1). Lineage (NCBI taxonomy): Bacteria > Bacillati > Bacillota > Bacilli > Caryophanales > Bacillaceae > Peribacillus > Peribacillus sp. AS_2. Next base: position 35,434 of record NZ_JAPTGA010000009.1, on the reverse strand, counting down.
CACTTGTGATTTCGCTTCGTTTACTCGTGAGTTTTGGCCGTTTACTCGTGAATTCGGCTTATTTACTCGTGAATTCGTGCTGCACTTGTGATTTCGCTTCGTTTACTCGTGAGTTTTGGCCATTTACTCGTGAATTCAGCCTGTTTACTCGTGAATTCAGCTTATTTACTCGTGAGTTCGTGCTGCACTTGTGATTTCGCTTCGTTTACTCGTGAGTTTTGCTGTTTTACTCGTGATTTTAGCCTATTTACTCGTGAATTCGGCTTATTTACTCGTGAGTTCGTGCTACACTTGTGATTTTGCTTCGTTTACTCGTGAGTTTTGGCCATTTACTCGTGAATTCAGCCTGTTTACTCGTGAATTCGGCTTATTTACTCGTGAGTTCAGCTTATTTACTCGTGAATTCAGCACGTTTACTCGTGAATTCGTGCTGTACCCATAATTTCGCACCGTTTAGCACTTGCCAGTTCTCTTGCATCTCTGGTTTTAAGTTGATTAGATATACAATAACCTTTATAGGAAAATTCCATATATGTCCGTAACCAAACCGAAAAGCTTGAACAAGGTCGTCTTATTGATGGATTTTTATCCTTTTCACACCTGACTCTTAAACCTGGATGTAGATATTGCACATCACTTGTGTCATATAATCACCTTTAATTTCATATTATTCGCTATCTTACCGAAATTTCCATCTATCACACCTGCCCCGTTAGTACCATAAGAAAAAAGGCTGCCTCAGCAACCTTCCATTTTAGAGTAAGAGCCCATTAGTTGAAGAGCAAAGTATTATTATACAAAGCATTTTAATCCAGAAATACCCAAACGGAATTACAGCTATGAGACCTGGATTAATGCTATTCTCGTCCTAAAGATTCGACTTTTTGTTTTTACTGAATGAAAATTTGCTCTTTTTTGTTGTCCACCTGTCCGTGCTCCAATAAAACCCCTGAAATAACAATACTTACTATCCAACAATAAGAATCCTTTTATATAATATTTTGTGTCCAGTTTATGTGAATTTTACTAATTAAATAATTTGACTATCTTCGGAACTTTTAACATTTCTTCTCCATATTTTCTCCATCTGTTCAAGAGTCTTGCCTTTGGTTTCAGGAACCATTTTCCAAACAAATAGGGCAGAAAGCACGCTCATTGAACCATAGAAACCGTATGTTAGTCCCCCGCTATATTCCATCATCATAGGATATGTAGAAGAAATAAAATAGTTAGCCGCCCATTGGGCAGCTACAGCAATAGCTACAGCCCGACCTCGAATTTTATTAGGAAAAATCTCTGAAATTAGCACCCAGCAGATCGGACCCCACGACATCATAAATGAAGCTGTATAAATAATGATAAATACAAGCGTCCCTATTCCAATTATATTAGAAAAGGCCATGCTTGCTACACCAAACATACCAATTGCCATTCCAATAGAACCTACTATCAATAATGGTTTTCTTCCCAATCGATCAACTGTTAAAATCGCGATAACTGTAAAGATAACATTCACTAATCCCATAATAATGGTTTGCAGCATAGAAGAATCTTTAGCTGCTCCCATGCTTTCAAAGATACGCGGTGCGTAGTATAAGGCTACATTTATACCTACAAATTGTTGAAAGACAGAAAGCAGTACACCTACAAAAATAACTAATTTTCCATAAGCGAATAATTTTTCGGAAGAAATATTGATAGTGGTCGTTTTTTTAATATCACTCAAAATCGCTTTCGCTTCTGAAGATCCATTGATTTTTGTAAGTATAGCTAAAGCTTTTTGATCTTGATTCTGTATTGCCAAATAGCGAGGTGTTTCTGGAACCAATAACAAAAGTACAGCAAAAATTAAAGCTGGTATCGCTCCTGAAGCAAACATGTATCTCCATCCTACATCATTTATCCATTCTAACGTTTCACCATTTGCAATACCCCAGTTTACAAAGTAAACGACTAACATACCAAAAATAATCATAAACTGATTAAATGATACCAATCTGCCGCGAATATCAGCCGGAGCAATTTCTCCTATATAGATTGGACAAATGGCAGACGCTAATCCAACACCTATCCCCCCTATAATTCGATAAAAGTTAAAAGCTAGTAATAAAGAAAGTGTTGGTTCACCTTTTGTAAAAAATAAAAATTCAGGATAAGAAGCACCTAATGCTGATACTATAAAAAGAATCGCTGCAAGTATAAGTGATTTTTTACGTCCTAGTCTTGATCCAAAATAGCCGGAAATTAATCCTCCGATAATACATCCTATTAAAGCACTTGATACGGTGACGCCATGTGCCAAAGGGCCTAAGCCTAAGCTATCGATCAAATAAACCTTTAACGATTCTTCTGCTCCAGAAATTACAGCTGTATCATATCCAAACAGTAATCCTCCAATTGCGGCGACTAATGTAATCGAAAAGATATATAATGAGTTCCGTTTTTGCTTCATGTTTTACTAAAAACAGTTATGAATGAAGTCTATTAATATTAAAGCACATACTTTTGGTTGCGCTTTCAAAATTAATGAACAAGAAGGACCTCTCTTCCCTCACTCATTCTACTAACTGCTTTTATCCTCCCTTCCATTATAGATTTTCATTTCACTAAAACAACTTTTGACATTGAATACCAAAGGTTTTTACTCGACGGTAAACGTAAAACGAGTTTTAGAATGATACTCTTTATTTTTTTCTAATAAAATGGAAGGTAATTGCTGATTATAAATGGCATTTGGCGGATGTTGAGTTTCGAGACATAAGCCAAGGTGTTTTTGACAAGGAATTCCTCTAATTAGAAAAGTATCTTCTAACCTATTTCCCGTATATAAAACAACATATGGCTCATCTGTTTCCACTATCATTTTCCGTCCGTTAGAAGTGGATTAACTCTCCCTGCCACTCGACCGATTACTGCTCCAAAATAAGGGGAATAATGTAAATATTCTTCTGCAGAATCAAATCCTAACACGATATTTTCTATATTCCCTTCTTTGTCTGGTACATCAATTCTAGTAATCGTACATCCATAATCAATACAGGTTACTTTTATGTTTTGATTGTTAATGATTGTATAAGACTTTACCAATTCTCTATTTATTTCACCGAAAATTCCCTCTTCTATTTTCATATTAATCTCCTTTTCGAAGAAAGGGATGCATGATTCAAATGCAACCAGTTACTTTCTGCTAAATTGATTCAGCTTTTTGCTTAAGTCTTTTGTTTGGTAGTATACCTCTTTATATAAAGCATAAAGTTGTTTATACACTGGAACATTTTCTAATTTAGGTTGATATGTCTTTGAAGAAGATATGAATGAATCTGCGCATTCTTCTAACGAGTTGTACCACCCACAACCATAAGCGGCTAACATGGCTGCCCCTAGCGCCGGTCCTTGCTCAGTAGATAGTTTTATAATTTTTGTGTTAAAAACGTCTGCTTGAATCTGAAGCCAACTATCGTTTTTTGCACCCCCGCCAATTGATACAATAGACGTAATTTCTTTTCCATTTTCTCGAATAATTTCTATTGATTCATTTAATGAGAAGGTAATTCCTTCAATGACTGCCCTTGTAAAATCCCTCTTTTTATGAGAAGCATCCATTCCTATAAAGCTTCCACGTATAGTAGCATCTGCATGCGGTGTTCGTTCCCCAACTAAGTATGGAGTAAATAGAAGCCCATTTGAACCAATTGGAACATTGTTTATATCAGCCAGTAGTTCTTCAAATGAATCATTTTCAGCAAAGTTATCTCTAAACCAACTTAAACTGTGGCCAGCAGATAATGTAACTCCCATCGTATAAAAAGCATTTTCTTTTCCATGATTGAAATAATGCACTTTCCCAGCAAAGTCCCTATCATTTCGCTCCTCATAAGAAAGTACGACACCAGATGTCCCGATGCTGCATAACGTTTCTCCCGATGATAGAATACCAGCTCCAATTGCTCCACAAGCATTATCAGCCCCACCCGCAAATACCTTAGTCGATAATGTTAGTCCTGTTTTTTGAGAGAATTCCTCATTAATTGTTCCGACACATTCACTTGATTCCACCAGCGATGGGCAAATGCTGATATCAATGCCCACTAATTGACAAAGCTCTTCGCTCCATTTTTTCTCACTCACGTTCAACAATAATGTACCGGCAGCATCTGAATATTCACTATGAATTAAGCCTGTCATTTTGAAGCGTAAATAGTCTTTAGGCAGCATAAATACAGCTGCTTGATCAAATATCTCCGGTTCATGCTCTTTAACCCATAGCAGCTTAGGTAGTGTAAATCCTTCCAAAGCTTGATTTTTTGTTATTTCTAAAAGACGTTTCTCTCCAATCATTTCATATAGCTGATGACACTGTGCTGTCGTCCTTGTATCATTCCATAAAATAGCATGACGTAAGAGATTATGATTCTTATCCAACAGTACGAGACCGTGCATTTGTCCGGAATAACTTATTCCTTCTATATCTTCTGGTCTTACATCGGATTTGGAGAGTATCTCATTTAAAGCACTAGCAGTCTGCTGAATCCACTCCTCTGGATTTTGTTCACTATATCCCGTTTTTTCATGCAGAAGAGGGTAATTTTTAGAAGCTTCTGCACAGATCTCACCTTTTGTATTAACTAAAACAGTTTTGACAGCGCTCGTTCCTAGATCAATTCCTATAATATATTTCATCTTGATTCCTCCACTTTTATAAAAGAGAGCAGAATTTGTTTCTACTCTCTTTTATCCGTTAAACTTCTAAAATATATTGATTTAAGGTGGCTTTTAATCGTTCCTGTCTTCCTGAATTATTCGTAATGTTCGGATTTTTCAATGCATACTGCTCTAGTGTTTGGAAGTTGGCTCTTCCTTCAACAATCTCAAGACCAATTCCTTTTTTGAAACTGCTGTAGCGTTCATCAATGATGTTTTCAAAAACACGATCTTCCAATAATTTATGAGCCACTTTTAAACCTCTAGCGAACGCATCCATCCCAGCCACATGGGCATATACTAAATCTTCTTGTTCAAAGGAACCTCTGCGCACTTTAGCATCAAAATTTAACCCTCCACTGCCTAATCCTCCATTTTGTAGTATCTCATACATTGCTAAAGTTGTAGAATATAGATCTGTTGGGAACTCATCGGTATCCCATCCTAAAAGAGGATCACCTTGGTTTGCATCCAATGATCCCAAGAAGCCTTGAACTCTGGCTACGCGTAATTCATGTTCAAACGTATGCCCAGCTAAAGTAGCATGGTTAGCTTCAAGGTTTAATTTAAAATGGTTATCTAATCCGTATTGTCTCAGGAACGAAATGGTCGTAGCTGCATCGGTGTCATACTGATGCGTTGTTGGTTCCTTTGGTTTTGGCTCAATTAAGAATTGACCTTTAAATTGAATTTCCTTAGCATAATCTACAGCCATATGCATAAATCTAGCCAAGTTATCTAACTCTAACTTTAAATTTGTATTGAGCAGTGTTTCATAGCCTTCACGGCCGCCCCAGAACACATAGTTTTCTGCTCCTAACTCTTTTGCCGTTTCGAGTCCTTTCTTTACTTGGGCTGCTGCAAAAGCAAATACATCTGCATTACAAGAAGTTGCTGCACCGTGAACGAAGCGGGGATTTGTAAACATATTAGCTGTGTTCCACAATAACTTTACGTTACTTGTTTTCATGTATTCTTTAATCATGCTAACGATTACATCAAGATTTTCATTTGTTTCTTTCAATGTGTTTCCTTCAGGTGCGATGTCTCGATCATGAAACGCAAAGAAAGGAACCCCTAATTTTTCGAAAAGTTGAAAAGCTGCCTCTACTCTAGCTTTTGCTAAGTCCATTCCATCATATTTATTCCATGATCTTTGCATCGTAGCTGCACCAAAAGGATCTGTCCCATCTGCTGTAAATGTATGCCAGTAAGCAACTGAGAAACGTAGTTGTTCTTTCATTGTTTTACCGCCTACTACTTCTTCTGGGTTATAGTATTTAAAAGCTAAAGGATTTTTAGAATCTTTTCCCTCATATGAGACTTTGTTTGCGCTTTCAAAATAATTAATTTTATTTGTATCAGTTTGAATCATGGTTACTTCCCCCTTTAATTAAAGTGAAAAACTTTCTTCAGAAATATAAATCGTGAAAGTTTGTTGCGTCAATAAACTAACTTTATTTCATGATATACAAAATAATTAGTTATTTCAATGTTTTTTTTGAAAATTAACGTTATAATAAGAAATATACTATGTCTACCCTAAATTTTAATTAAAAAACAAAAAACACTTAGTTCAATGGTAAAACAAAGGAGCGATTATCATTCCGATAGCAGATCAAGCATTAGTAAAGAAAATGAATCAAAAGTTGATTTTAAATGAAATTTTAAAAAACTCACCTATCTCAAGGGCAGCCCTTTCTGAGATAACAGGGTTAAATAAATCCACTGTTTCTTCCCAAGTAAATGAGTTAATTGAAAAAAATATTATTTTTGAAATTGGAGCAGGACAATCTAGTGGTGGCAGAAGACCTGTGATGCTCGTTTTTAATAAAAATGCAGGCTATTCAATAGGTATCGATATAGGTGTGGATTACCTTAATGGAATTCTAACCGATTTAGAAGGCAATATTATCCTTGAGAAGGCTTCTGACTTGTCTAGCCCTTCAGCTGGTGAAGTGAAAGAAATTCTGTTTGCACTTATACATGATTTTATCATTCATATGCCCGACTCTCCTTACGGTTTGGTGGGAATAGGTATTTGTGTACCAGGTCTTGTGGATAGCAATCAAAAAATCATTTTCATGCCCAACTTGGAATGGTATATTGAAGATTTGCAACTCTTAATTGAAAGCGAGTTCAATGTACCTGTTTTTGTTGAAAATGAGGCTAATGCAGGCGCATGCGGTGAAAAAGTGTTTGGGGTTACTAAAAACTATGAAAACATCATTTACATCAGTATTAACGTTGGAATTGGAGTCGGAATTATTATTAATAATGAATTATTTAAAGGAGTAAATGGCTTTTCTGGAGAAATGGGTCATATGACGATAGATTTTAACGGTCCCAAATGCAGCTGCGGGAACCGGGGATGCTGGGAATTATATGCATCCGAAAAAGCATTACTGGATTCTTTTTCTGGCGAAAAGAATATGTTACGAAAAGAAATTGTTGAACGTGCAAATAAAAATGATGTAGCCGTCTTAAATGCACTCCAGAACTTTGGCTTCTACGTCAGTATTGGCTTAACAAATATTCTCAATACATTTGACGCACAAGCTATTATTTTGAGAAATTACATTATCGAATCTCACCCGATTGTGTTAAATACCATTAAGAATGAGGTTTCTTCTAGGGTAAATTCTCATTTGGAAAGTATGTGTGAACTATTGCCCTCTTCATTAGGAAGAAATGCACCTGCATTAGGAGCTGTTTCAATTGTGATCGAACATTTTTTAAATGTCACTACAAGCTAATCTATTTCAGAGTATAGATGATAGATGTCTGAATATCTTTCCTAACATAACAAGAGAGGTCTTTCTCTACCTAGAGTAAGACCTCTCTTGTTTTTTTCGTCCCCATATCTATGCAAGAATAATTGTGTTAAATGAGTTAGGTTCTAGATAAAACATTTTTTTGTAGTCCATCAATGGAAATAACTTTCTTTCATCATAATGAGAGATTTTTCTTTTAGTTTGGCTCCATACACAGTTCCTCCGTTCTCTATATCCGTCTAAAACCTAAGGAGGAATATAATTTCTTTCATTCTTCAACGGAGAATAAGAAGTACCACTGCTATTGGCATTGGGAAAGGGAGCAGATTTCTGAAATCAAATGAATATTTTTCAAGAAATAACTGCAGGCAAACTCGCTTTTCTTCAAGTTATCCTTCAGTCAAGCGTGATTCCTAAAGGATTGTGCCACAACTGTTTAAGATTAAGATTTTTTAGAATGCATTAAAAAAAGAAAAGTGGAATATGATTAAAATGTCAATCTAAGGGAGGGAATGTGAATAAATGAAAAAAACAAAAATTATATATTGGATTTTCACAGGACTTTTAGTGGCACTAATGGTTTTGGGTTCTATTCCGGATATAATGTCTGTTCCCGATGCAGTCGCATTATTCAATCATTTAGGTTATCCTACTTACCTCCTGCCCTTTATTGGGATTGCCAAATTATTAGGTGTCGTGGCAATACTTATTCCAGGCTTTCCAAGAATCAAGGAATGGGCTTATGCCGGTTTTGTATTTGATTTGACGGGGGCTATGTATTCAAGCATTTCAGTGGGCGACCCTGCCAGTGGATGGCTGATTTTCATTATCGGGTATATATTGATAGCCGGCTCTTATATTTACCATCATAAAATATTAAAATCCGCTTCATCTGGCACATCGAGCAATAAGAATAGTTTAACAATATAAATAAATTGGCCATGAAAAAACATCGTGAAAGGTGTTTTTTCTAATTGGTTTAAAAGTGGAGGAAGTGATATCATCTTCGCTTTTCTTTCTAATAAGAAATAAAATCAAAAGCGTCCCAATAGGTTTCCTTATTGGGACGCTTTTTTTTAGTACATTTGATTAACTTACTGTTTTTGAAGTTAAATACGCGACAAGGATATAGCGTTCAGGTGCTGACCCAATATAATCAAAAGGGTAACAGGTACTGACGGTTAGCGTTGCCCGTGGCTTTGGTACGATTACGGTTCGATCATCCTTATCCACAATTCGAACTTTGTTGACTTTGTATGTGAACTCTCCTGCCGATGTTCTTACTATCAACAAATCTCCTTCGCCCACTTGCCCGAGTTTACGGAATACGGTATCTCTATGACCGGAAAGTACGGAATTGTCATTTTCACCAGGTAACACACTTCCTGCAAAGTGACCAACGCCTTTTTCCAATTCATCCTCATTTGTGCCATGGAAAATAGGGAGTTTTGTTTTTAGTTTGGGTATATAAAGCTCCCCGATTTCTTCACCCGTTTTAGGGCGGACAGGATATAGCTCTTTCTTTGTTGTGTCATTACTTGGTGTTTTATCAATTGTTGGTTTATTACTTGGTGGTTTCTGCACTGTTTCATTCACTTGGCTGCTAGGAGCATGAGTCTTGTAAAGAAAGTAGCCTTTTGCAAACTTATACAAATTGGATGTGGAAAACCAAACCCCAAATAAAATGATGGCAATTGCACAAGAAAGCAGCAGTAACCGCTTTTTCTTTAATTTTTTCATATTAAGCTTTCCTGATTTTTCGATACATCAAGCTTCCGAACAAGACAAGAAATAGTCCTAAAAGGGCACTAGGCAAATAACCGGAAGCGGTATTTGGCAGTTTAGCACCTTTTACCGTTTGATGTTCTGAATTAGTATGGGTACTAATCTTTTGTTTTACTGGTTTAGCAACTGGTGCCTTTTCAATGGTCTTTTGTACCTCTTTAGCAGATTCCTTTATTTGTCCGCCTGCATTAGTAAGAGTATCAGAATCGACCATATCACCTGTTATTAACAGATCAGCCAAGAACTTTCCGTCAGTATTATATATTGATATTTTCAGGTTAGCACCCTTCAATTCTTCCAATTTCATTAAATCCAAAAGGGATACAGGTGATTCCGAACCACTTTTCACAAGGGAATAGGAAACATTAAGCTTAAAGATGGAAAGTAATTCTTCATAGATTGAGGCCATTTCAGCTATCTGTTCAGCTGTAAGCTCGGTTGCTACATCAAATTCCTCGAAAGCCATCATGCGGTTGCCCAATTCTTCAAGTCGCTTGACTGTTTCCGGGTTGGAAAGATGGTCTTCCAAAGACATCAAGTGGTCTTCAAGCCGCTGTAGTTCCTCTTCCGTTAGACCGAGTTCCTGCTCGAAAATAGGAAGAAGCTCATCGGCAACTTCGCCATCCATCCCGCCGCCAGTAAGGTTCCAAACAGTTTCTTCAAGATTATCTATGTATATATAATCGTTAATATTTTCACCATTTTCTTCTAACATTTGAAGCAAGGCTTGTTTATCCAATCCATAATTCTCATTAAAATAATCTAAGTTGCTTAGGTCTGCCTTTATGACGTCACCCAGGAATTCGCTAAGCTCTTCGACAGATTCAAATTCTTCCGTGCTAAAATCATAGGGTTTCAATGACGCTTCGATATCTTCTAGTGTTACTTGGAAGCCTCTTTCCTTGCTAACCTTGGCCAAATAATTGACTAATTCTTTGTCAAAATTCGGATCGCGTTCAAAATCGCCCTCTTCTGTCTCTTCTGTATAGAAATAAACAGTTTCATCGAGGTCCCAGATAAAGATATAATCGTCTAGTTCTTCGCCATTTTCGTGTAATAGATTAATTAGGCTCTCATTAGTTAGATTATAATCTTCATAAATGGCATCTAGATTACTCAAATCAGCCTTAATAACTTCGCCCAAGGCTTCTTTTAGATCACCAATAGATTCAAAGTTCTCAATACTTTCATCGTAAAAAGAAAGAGATGTTTCAATATCATCCTTCGTCACTTCAAAACCCCTGACAAGGCTTACCTCTTTTAAATACTTTGTAAGTTCTTTCTCAAAATTCTTGCTTGGTGCCGCCGATGCTAATTGGGGGAATAAGCTAATTAACAACGTAAATGAAATTAAAATGGTCCACAGTTTTTTCATACTTTTCTCCTATTCATATCATTTCATATGTTTCTAGAAAATTATAAGGTAATAACAATAATTTAACAATGAAGTTATTTTTTCCAATAAGGAAAAATTGCTATATTACTTACTTTTCAAACAAACTTTTTAACAGCATATACCACTGTTTACGGTAATCAAGACGTATTTCTTCCTATTTATATATTGATTTCAAAAAGAGGGATTAAAAAACTCCCGCTACTGTGATCCAGATAAAAAGAATTATTAATATTTTAGGGGAAACATAACTTAGCTCAAGCAAAATGAATATAAATTCACCACCGGGCTACATCAATTTCAAGTAAAGTAGTCAGTCTATAAGTATCAGACCTCATATCCTATAAAGTTTACGCTTAGACAAAGTGAAAAAAGACATACTCGACCCTGGAATGGTCGAGTATGTCGGAAACAGCTATCCAGCTTAATACTCCTTCTTCTACAACTAGACAAAAAACTACAGGTTTTTTATCATTATTTAATCACCGGTATTAACTACTGATACTATACCGCTTGAGGGATTTAAAATGAGTGTTTATTTAATGAGGTCCCCGTATCATATCTAAGACTACTTAAATAAAAAATGAATCAGGAAGTTAAGCAGTATTACCTGATCGATTATTATTATTTTATGTCCTTTATTGAATTCCTTTTACCTTGTTAAATAAAGAATATAGATATTTTACGCAAAGATAAATTGTTTACCATCTCCCACTCCTTTGAAATTATCTAGGTGTACTCACCCGTACAAACCTCCTAGGGCCGATACGTCGTTTAAAACTAAAAGGAGAACGACAGCCCCCTTTGCAAGTTAATAATTTTGTTCGCTAATCAAATCATTTAACTTCATCTATAATGATTCCTGGTTAGTTAATCCATATCCAGCTTGTGAATTATAAGAGTAGTCACCATTTTTAATCGGCTAAAAAACTACTTATTGTCCTTCAGGGTTTTTGAAACAGTTGATTTAAAAGTAATGAGTTCAGAGCAAGCGTTCAGCATTTTTTAAATTACCAAAGCCGAATTCATTGCTGAATCCGGCTTTGGCTAATTCTACTATTTTTCGAAAATTGCATTAGATAGAAGACGGAACAAGTAATCCGGGTGGTCGCGGAAACCTGCTTCTAACCCAATAAGAGTTACATCTTTATTCTGTTCTTTTACGATAACGGCTTGGCCCTTTGCGGTTATGTTATTTTGCCAGTGACCAGCTACGAAGAAATTATCTGAATCTTCAAGGGTCGCGACAATTTCATCATTACCAGTATCCGTGAACCATGTTGGACGATAGACAAATCCGATATCATTTTCTCCATAACCTGCTGTTAAACCAGTTCCCTCATAATCGACTTTTACGATACCATTACTGTTGGAACCTCCTACATTAATGATGTCGTCTGTAAGACCGAGTGTTTTAGTTGCTCTAGATGCACCAGCACCTACAGCTATATATTTGCCTCCTTCATTTAAGAAGCTTGTCACATTGTCTTTAAATGCATTAAGTTGCCCGGCGTTCTGTAATCCAAATTCTTTATTAGCTTCGGAAAGGTTAGTAGAAATGAGACTTTCCGTTCCACTATAGACAAAAATATCAAAACCGTTAAGGGGATTTTTAGCCACTTCGACTGGCGTAACTTCTGTCACATCAAAACCTAGTCTTTTCAAAGCAAGCTTTGTTCCTGCGTGTGATTTCTGTTTACCCATACCTCCATCCTTTAATATAGCCACTTTTACAGACGTAATAGCCACTGCATCTGCTGGTACATCAGCAGTTCCAACCTGTAACCCAGATTCTTTCACCGCTGCTGATACCTGATTAGCTACTGTTTTTGCAAAGAAGTTACCTTGTGCATCACGTACAATAGGTATTCCTTGCTTAAGCAATCTATTTACTAAATTTACCGATTGGACAGAGCTGTTCGGAATCATAAACGGTCCTTTTCCTGAAACCTTGCCTTGACCTGTAATCTGGTTTACTTTCGTTGCATTGACTTTAATAGGATTTTGTGTGGCTACTGCCTTGAATCCCCAAAGCTCCGGTAAGCTCCATGCGGAAATGTCGTACATTGCTGGGGTATCGTTCGTGATGTCTTCCCCATCCCAGAGCATCGTGTTTGCTAATCCGGCTTTCGCCTGGTCCATCTCAACGAGATAAGTTCCTTTTGGATATAACACTCCATCCGCTTCAAATGCATTCACAGCTTGAACAACTTCAATATCATTATTGATCAAATGATTTACAGCCTTATTCGTAACAGTCGGATCCTTAGGGTCTAGTGGAAGTATGTAGGCTTTTGGAAATAAGCCTTCCTTATGAAAAGGATGGTCAAAGTTAATTCCTCTTTTAAAAACTTCAATTTGATCTGTAATCATGGATTGCTTGTTGGCTGTTGCGAATTTCAGTGCTCCCATAATCGAATTATACATCCATCGTACGCCGTCCCAATCATTTGTTGGAGCTTCTAATGTATGACCGTAAGCACCATGATACATCGCATACATTGGTGTGAAAATTGGAGGATAATCATCCCAGCCAGCGGAGTCATCGCGCAGCGGAATATAGGTACCTTTCATGTTTTGATACAAGGATCCTGAATAGTTCTCATGATCCTTCATTATTTCCGCTTCCATCGCTTCTGCCTGTTTATAGGCCCATTTTCCGTATAAGTCATACTCGTAATTAGGATTATGCGGTGGCGTACAAGGCTCAATTAACCCCTGCAGATTTGGCTGATAATTCTTCACATAACCATGAGTATCAAGGAACACCATCGGGTTCCATTCTTTAATGAGCTGAACCATCTCTTTTGTTTCTGGCTGCGATTGGGTGATAAAGTCACGATTTATGTCAATTCCTTCGCCATTAAAGCGGGTGGCATCAATACGTCCATCAGGGTTTTGTACGACATTGAAAATAAGAATATTATTCTCTAAAACGTCTTTGGTTGTTGCATCATTTTGGGTAGCAAAACGTTCAATTAATTGAAGGATTGCATCGCTTCCGACAAATTCAGTCCCATGAATAGAGCCATTAATCATGATTGGAACTTTAAAGTCAGGATTATTGGCAACCCATTCTTGAGCTTTGCCTGGATTCTTAAACATTTGCTTTCTAAGTGCCTTCACTTTTCCGAACTTCCCTTGTGTTGTTGGGTCGGCAATCGTGACAACATAGAGTGGGTTTCCATCAGCTGATGTTCCACGGACTTCAACTTTCACACGGTTTGAAAGTTTTTCAATCTCTTTTAATTTGGAACCAATTTGTGAAAATTTCACAAAGTCATAGTTTTCGCTATTAAACTTGCTTCCGTCCTGTTCCTCATATGTATTCACATTTGTCCATTGAGGTTTCTCAGCATGTCCAGAACTCCACGGTATTACTGTTAGTAGACTCACAGCCATCAGGCCGGATAATGCTTTTTTCTTTTTCATCCTAAAACCTCCAGTATGATTTTTTTGTATATATCCCACCAAGTCGTTCAATGTTTATTTTATTGGGATTCGCTCTCCTATTGCAGCACTAGTTTCAGAAGGTCAAATTTATGTAGTGTTACTTGCTGGGGGAGCTTATCAAATTTTATAAAGAATATTTTTAACGATGTGGTATGTTCAACATTATAAAAATAAACCGCTTTCAACATGGTTTGTTCAGCCCTTTAGCGAGTCATTTCGTGTTGTATTCAATTAAAATATATATTAGTCAATTAACGCAATACCTACCCGAATTGGCTACTGTAGCTGATTAAATTCCTTTCTAGACTAATAAATTTCTCCTTTTCTGCACCCTACTAATTTTTTAAATTTCCATACATGTTTAAGAGTATCGCCTCCTTATTAAGAAATAGTAACTACAAGCTTAGATAACTGTTTTATAATATTATACACTTATTTTTGTGCGAATTAAGAATTTTCAGTTAATAATAATTGAATTTTTATCCTTTTTTCATACATCAGAAACATAAATTATTTACAAATAATTTCCACGCGCTAAATTGATAAAACGTGGTCATTGTTTTAAAGATAGTAATAAACGAACTTCTTATTTAGCAGTATTCACCTTCTTAGATTTGAACGGCTAAGATTTAATCGTTCCGGATGAAGAAGTCTTTAGTTTTATCATGCTCATAGCAAACGATAAAACGATGCCGCCATTTAAAGAAGCGGTGTATTAGGTTGATTCTCATATGCATAAACAAGAAGAATAGTCACTTCCGGTAACAATCGGAGGTGGCTATTTTTGTGTTCTCATTTAAATAGAAGAGGAGTTTTCCAAATGAATTACAAAATGATACTTATGTTATCCGCTGATACTCCGGAGCAGTCACGCTCAACCGATGTAGACAAAGTTATGCTAGCAACTTATGAACAATATTGTTTCCAAGGTTCTAAAGATTATATATTGTCACATAGATTACAGGAACGTAGTCGTGAAATAGATTCTTTCCCTTTCCCTCTACTGATAATAAAAACGTAAAACCCCATTGCTTTCACAAAAGAATTATACGGTTTCAAAATATAAACTTTAACAAATTTACTTTTTCTATTAGTTAAGACCTAGACCTAAACATTTATGTCAAAAACCTGGTAAGTACTCGTTGAGTCCGTTCTTTCATGATGGTAAAAGATAGTCTGTAATTAAAAGTATAGAAGATATATAACTAAGGTAAAAAAAGAGTATGAGCAAATGAAAGGTGGATATGCAAGGGTATCGACAGTTGGACAGTCGCTTGAAAGCCAAATTGAACAATTAATAGAATATGATTCCGAAATAATATATATGGAAAAAGAAAGTGGAAAGAAAATAGATCGCCAGGATTTAGACAATGCAAGAAAAGCATTAAGAAAAGGTGATAAATTAGTCGTTACTAAAATGACCGCTTGGCCCGTTCTGTTAGGGACCTTCATAATATTGCTATTGAATTGGAAGCTGAGGGAGAAGGCAATAAAAAACGTCCTTATCAAATCGAACAGTGATGTGTTCAAAAAAGGACGAGTTTTGGAACAAATAATAACTTATTTATAATATCGTGCTTAATCGATAAAAATCATAAACGCCAATCCATAGATATGGGTTGGCGTTTTGGCGTACTTCTTAAAGTTACAAATATGATTAGTTCATTTTCTAAACAACATATTAAGAAATGTTTTTCAATTCCTCTGTTAATCGTAGGAATTCTTCTTTGTTATAATCCTGTAATGACTGGTCAATCTCTTTTCGGATTTGCTCTTTTCGGAAATTAAGAAGGGCTTTGTTTAACACCATTTCAGCAAATTCAGAATCCTTAACGTTTATTTCAGCTTGTGGTGGTGTATTAGCCAAATTCTTTTCCATAGGAAACCAACTCCTTGACCTTTTTTCTATTATACCACCAGTTTTCAGAATATTCAAATATTTATCTAAGTAGTTCCAATAATATATCTATTAGACAGATAATTGTTTTATATGTTTTCAATAACAAAACTAATTATTTATTACATAAGTACTTCCTTAAATAATCTTATTTCTCTAATTTGAATCGAATAGGTAATTATAAATCTAAAGTTAGTTAATTTATTTGTAGAGCATTTCTCAGCATTAAATTTTTAAAAAAGTAGTGTTTTTGACTTTAAAAACTATGTTTTACTTTCAGGTAGGTTTACGTTTAGCTGTTCAGTGATTGCTGGATGGTTCTGGTTTAAACTAAACGAACTTTATAGGAACCCCCTAAAAATTTTGATTGCAGGGGTTTTCTTCCATTTTTCTATTTTTGATTATGTAAAAGCTTATTTTTCATAAATAACGGGGACTAATTCCATCCCCACCTTTTGGGCTGCAATATAGCGTCTGTAACCGTCCCTAAGGATCTTTGTATCCCTATTTATCATAATGGGTTCATCTAAGCAGCCTGTCCGTTTAGCATGATTTAAAACTTGTAGTGTTTTTTCAACACTCGGATTGGAATTTAAAAACTCTTCCGTTACAACAATCTGATTTAGTAAAATAAACTCTTCTGTTTCATCTGGTTTCATTTTTATTTTCACCCCTATCTGAAGTCTAATTATATTCTTTATTCACCTATTATAAGACCGATTTAATCAGCTATTGTCACTTTTCTCATCCTAAGGCCACCATTTGGCAACCTTCTTATGGCGCTAACGCACCCTTTAGTGTAAGTACATTTGTTCACATGTTAGTTCAAATAGAGGATAAATTAAAAAAGAGCAGATAATTTTTAGGTATCTGCCCTTCTTTTTTAACAGTTGGAATGACTCTTGTTCATTAAATTAATAAAGTTTTCAAATTGATTTTCAAGGTATATCCCTCTTTCATAGTCGTGCTAATTAAATTTTTTTTAAGGGGACAGTCCCCATTAAAAATGGGAAAGGAACCCGGTATGACTGCATACAGATAGGGGACTGTTCCTATTTCTAGAAATAAAAAACCGGGCGGCATCAGCCGTCCGGCCCATTCTGTATTCCATTATTGTTTGCGATGTTCAAAGGTTTTACATGCCGTTTCCTCAACATTGTCAGCGTCATTGTTATCAAGGCCCACGACATAAATGGAGTCGGCAATACATTGATTCCCCTCGGCCCAGTACGTACAATTCTCTACGTTACACAAAACTTCGAGTTTCATAAAATGTCTCCTCCTCTTTATCGTTTAGTAACATATCCCCGTTTTTGTATATGGATAAACTCACATACACTTTTTCCTTCTTCTACGGAACTACCCAAATGTCTGTAAAACCAAGCTCACACTCGCCTTCTTTGCTGACCATAAGAGAGCAGATAGATTGGAATTCACCATGCCTTCAGCTGTTTCTGGAGGCAATTATCAAAAGTCTGACGAAGCAGCCATACCTACTTAAACTAAGCCAGCTAATAGGATGTCAATTTCTTTCTCTAAATTTTTCATTCCCTTATGATATACTATTTTTGGCCATGACAAATAACCCTCCAAACCCCTTTTGGAAGGGTTTTTTCTCTATATCACAAAACCGTTATTTGGCTAAATCCAAAAGTTTTTTCAGCCGTTTTCATTTCCTAAAATAAAATTTAAGTCATTCTACCTTAACCTTAATCTTATCAATGGCATTATACCCATAACCTTTTTTATTCCAGAAAGGTAAATTAGGTTGAATTTGACCAAATGAATCTGTTGCTCTGGATTTAATCGTGTACTCACCTTTTTCTGATATATTCCATTCGAATGACCAACTAACCCATCCATAACCAACATTCTTACCAGGTAATATATCGGCGTTACTCCATGTATAGCCATCATCCATACTAATTTCCACTTTTGTAATAACTCCTTTTCCTGTCCATGCAATCCCTTTGATTAAATGCACACCTGTATTAATTTTTTCCATGTCCAGCGGTTTTTGGATAGTCGAATTGATATTTATTGCAGTGACCGGAAATGCATTTTGATCATTGTCTTTATTTGGATAATACATATAATCAATGTTTTGAAAAGGTCCATTGAAAGTAGTATTAATAACACTTATCTGCTTTATCCACTTAACAGATGCCATTGCATACCACTGCGGAACGATTAATCTCAATGGATAACCATGTTTAAAAGGAATTGGCTGGTTATTATACTCATATGCAATGATTGTATCCTGATGCAGTGCCTTCTCGATAGGCAAACTCCTCGTGTAGGTGTAAACCTCATCCAAATCGGTCCTAAGGCCATAATCATATCCCTCCACGACAACTTCTTTTGCCCCTTCTCCTATGCCAGATAATTCAAGTAATGTCCGTAATGGTACACCTTTCCACTTCCCTTGACTAATGGCCCCCTTTTCCCATTGTTCTCCAAATGTTTTAGGTTCGAAGAGATTACGCTTGTCTCCCGAGCATTCAAGGACAACTTCAACCGTTTTGGATGGATATTGAAGAATGTCTTGCAAGTACAGCAGTAATGGAGCTGATACTGCTCCATTTATAGGAAGCCAATAGTTTGAAGAAGAAAGTGCCGGATAAGTAAAGTGGTTCCTTCTAAAAAATAATTGGTTTTCCACACTATCATTATTGATGAATTGAATGGGTGTCTCCTGATTTTCCGGCAGTAAACTACGCGTAGTTAAATAGGGTCTCACTTTTTGAGGTTTTGTCATGGTTCCCTCCTTATTAATATGAATCATTATAGATGTATACTTCGTTACTGCCCACTTCATCCTACACACCATCTGTTTAAATCCAGTTTGTATAATCCTACGGCCGATCCCTTTGATCCCTATTTGAATGGCTATTTGTTGTGCATTTTCTTGTAATAAGTAAGGGTAGGGGTCATTTAATTTCCAGTCTTTAGGATATTAATCCAATTGCACTTTTTAGTACTTTCGGTGCCTTTTTAATTCCTTCGGTTCCAACAAAACTGCTCGCACTCGCTATTAATATGCTTGAAGAAATGAATTTGACCACATAAAAAATTCCTGATCCAATAATTAGATCCAGGATTAAAAACCTTTTAATTGTTGAACCTTTTATTATATAAATAACGAATTGGTCGTTTTTCTTCATACTCAGAATGGTCACACCCTTATCTTTTTCTAAATGTTATGTCAAAGAGGGGTTGTCATATTCTTCTGCATCTTGCATTTACTATTTAAGTGGACCCTCCCCTATAATTAATGCGGTAATCTACATAAGGAGACAACCATGTATATTTGGAATATTAACAAACTTGTCAAGGCGTTACAGCAGGAACAATAACTGGCAAACAAAAGAAACGATATCGGATAACTTTTTGGGTACTAGTTGCCCTTACAGTGTTTTCACTGCCAGGAGTTGATAACCCTTCATCTATGAATGGATATGATGTTATTGATCTAATTTTATTTTTTATTATCAATATGATTGCAATCTATCTTTTAGTCGGTATTTATAAAAAGAGAATGAGGAAAGAATAAAATTTCTTCTTGCCCTTTTTTGGCTTACTGATTCCACTGTTTTTACGTAACAGCATATGGACCATACTTTTAACTATCATTGGCTCAATTTACATTGTCTTATATGCTCCTTATCATTCACTTGAGGAAACTAATATTTTCGATGTAAGTATTCATGCTATAGTTGAAATTGTCATGAATATCATGTTTGTCCATTACTTTAAGAAGATATAAAACTAGTAAGCACCTTTTTTGGTGCTTTTTTAATTTGACTTCACAGTTTCACTTCTTCCTGACAGCTTCATTCATTCCTTATAGGTATACGTTTCATTACTATTAATTAAACAAACGAGAATCAAAAATGAAAAAAATTTGCTTCTTATCAGTTTCTTAGTACTAATCTCTTTTTCTCCTAATAAACTTAATAAACTAACTATTTAGGAGGGGTGCAATGTTTAATCAAAAACTGGATAATATTAGGCCGCTTATTTGTAAAATTAATGACGTCACTTACCAAAAGTACCATCTATATAAGAAATCATATGAGCGGGAAGTTTTCGTCATAAAAGATTACGGAGAAGACCGCGGTATTACCAATAAAAGTATTGCATTATTCGAAGCAGTCAAGGATCATTTTGATCGTTTTAAAATTGCTAAAATTACTAAAGAAAATATTAAAGATAATATTTTGCTCGATAGCGATCTCATCCTTATAGACAAAAAAGGAAATGAGCTACACCTTTCTGGTTGTAGTTGCGGGTATGCTGGCACTGGTTCACAGGGGACAGTTGAAATTTTGAATAAGGCTGGATTCGAGATAGATAGAAGGTTTGTGTTTTGTTCAAAAGGATTCACTCTTTTTCATCCAAATGAAGAAAAAGAACTTTATGGCGAACGTTTATAAATTATCCAGATAACGGTCTATATCTATCATTACCTAATCTCCTCAGCAAGATATAAAATGGAAATGTATGAAATAAAAAATAAAAAAGCCTTGGGAACTGATTAATCAGTAATACCAAGGCTTTAAAGCTATTAATACATTGACATTAAATAAAGATCATTAACGAAACTCGGGATATATCTATGAAGAACAGCAATATATCGACGAAATTCAGGATATATCTCCGAAAACAGCAATATATCGACGAAATTCAGGATATATCTCCGAAAAACAGCAATATATCGACGAAATTCAGGATATATCTCCAAAAAACAGCAATATATCGACGAAATTCAGGATATATCTCCGAAAAACAGCAATATATCGACGAAATTCAGGATATACCCCTGAAAACAGCATTATCTACATTTCACTGTTATTTACAAAGCCTGTTATTCCTCAAGCATGCCTTTCACTCGCTCTACTTTGTCTTCCATCCTGCGTTCTTTATCACGACGGTCATCGATTCGGATATTCGTACAAACTCTAGCAAGACCTTTTTCAAAAGGTACTTCGTGCATCGCTTGGATCACTTCAAACAATTTAGGCAGGTCGCCTTCAATGATTGTATTCATGGGTGTCAATTGAAAACGAATTTCCCCCTTCTCTTCATATTGCTTTAATACTCTTTGAATATCCGCCACATAGCTGCTAACACTTGGAGTTTGTGTACCGACAGGAATAACCGTTACATCAACTATTGCCATTCTTATTCACCAATCCTTTATATGTATTTCAATCAAGAAGCATCCATCCTATAGAAGACGGATGTTTTTTACTATTATAACTCAAACTTCGCACCTGGGAAATTTGAGAGGAGCTTTGAAGTTTGCGATTCGTGAATCAAAGCACTTCATCCCTTACGAGTAGAACTGGATGTATTCCAGTTCTACTCATTTTGGTATTCCAGCTAACAAATCCACCTCTATTAAAATAGAGGTGGATTTGTTTTAGATCGATTTATTATGCCTTATCTTTTCATTTATATAATCCTTATAGACCAACACAGCAACAACAATAAAACTTAGACTAACAATCCTGAAGATCATCTCTAAACTGATCCATTCTGCTAAAATACCTAATACAAACGCGCTAACTCCAACACCAACGTCAAAACTGGAAAAAAAGGTTGCGTTGGCTGCTCCTCTTTTTTCTTCACTTACCTTTTGAACAGTCCATGTTTGTAAACATGGCATAACGGTACCATAACCTGCCCCAAATAAAATCGCAGCAACGATGAGTTGAGATTCATTTGTCGTATATGACAGGATAACAAGTGAAAAGAATCCTAACACAGCCGCCATAATGATAATAGACCAAGGTCCTTTTTTGTCATACCATTTTCCGGTAAACGGACGTAGTAAAGTTGAGACAGTTGCATTGATAAGGAAGAATAGAAAAATATGATCTACTTCCCTTTGCTTCCCAAAAAGAACCAAAAATGTGATGATAGCCCCAAAACCTAGTGTTGTAATAACCGTAAGTAACGCTTGGAACCATACGTCTTTTTCAAAAATCATATCCAAAAAGCGAAATGGCTTCTTCTCACGCTTTACAATAGTAGGTGAATAGACAAATTGAAGCGCAAGTACTGCCAATAAGCTCAATACGGCTGATGACCATATCAATATATCGAAGGAAAAAGAGTCATAGATAAGGATACCTATACTCGGTGCAACGATAGCCCCGACCGTTGTGGATATAGAAAAATACCCTATCCCTTCTCCTAAGCGTGTCTTAGGAATAAAATCCACTACCATTGTACTGTTAGCAGTGGTTGATACCCCCCATGCTGCACCATGGAAAAGCCGTAACAATAGAAGAAGCCATATCATATTAAGAAACGGATATAGTATTGTAATGACCATTAAAGCTGCACTTGCACAAATGGCCAGACTTTTCCTCTGGTTATCCATTAAATAGTAACCTACAAAAGGCCTGATTAAAACAGCACCTACCGTAAATAATGATGTTCCTAGACCAACTTGAATGGAAGATGCATTCATGCTTAACAAATAGGCAGGCAAAATAGGAAGCAACATTTCAAACCCAATAAAAACTAAAAAGTTGCTTATAGATAAAAAAAGAAATGATTTATTAAAGATTCTTTGATTTTTCATATGATTATTCCTCGCTTCTAAATTATTTTTCTAAGTTAGAAGCGTTTGGAACACCGAAACATTTTTCAATTGCCTAAGGTTTTTAGTCAATTGACTCACCCTCTCTAAACCCCTTAAAAAATTTATCAAACAATCATAACAGAACCTACCTTTATAAACAAGCAGTTCTTTTTTTAATAACTTTATAGGAAGGAATTAAGTGAGCGACAAATTAAGATTATTTAGGTTGTGACCGGAAAAACCCGACACTTTCTAAATGAGTAAAAAGTTATTGGGAGTACTATGTTTTTTTCTACTGTCAAGTAAAGCAATACAGTGAGCCAATCGCTCTACCCCTAGTTTAATTTGACTCTCGTTCACTTGAGAGATGCATAAACGAACGAGATTCTCCTTTTTATATTCTGCTAAAAACATTCTGGAGGCATCATCAACATATATATGCTGCTCGTTTAGCATATGAACCACCTGTTTTGCTTTCACATTCTCGGGCAAACTGATGGAAAGATAGAATCCGGAATTCGGTTTAGAAAAAGAAGTATTAGCCGGCAGCAATATTTCACATGCTTCTTGAAGGATTTGCATTTTAGTTCGGTATACCTCTTTTACATTTTTGAGATGATTATTAAACATACCGCTTTTTAAATAGATTTCTAGCGCACCTTGAGAAAGTGCTGAACTATTAAAATCCGAACTGAATTTATAACGTAAAAAGTTGTTCATCATTAATGCAGGAAGAACGACAGTCCCAATCCTTAGCCCTGGGAGAAAAATTTTCGAAAGGCTTTTAATATAAATCACTCTCCCAGAAGGATCAAAAGAAAATAAAGGATCGGATTTTGGATTTGGATCAAGGTCTCCTAAAATATCATCCTCCACTATGTATACATCGTATTTTTCTGCTAACTCAACGATTTTTTTCTTTTCGCCATTCGTGTAACTATGTCCAAGTGGATTGTGAAATCTCGGGATAATATAGAAAAACTTTATATCATTATTTCGAAAAATGTATTCCAGTCGATCAAGATCTATTCCTTTCATTGATAATTCGATCCCAAAAGTGGTCGCTTGATGCAGATTGATGGACTCGATAAATCCAAAATAAGTAGGCTGTTCAATTAGAATATTGTTTTTCCCATTTGGAAATGGCATTGAAACTAATAAATGGAGGGCTTGCTGCGAGCCAGAGACAACGACTAATCTTTCTGGTTTAGTGAAGACCTGTAAATTCTCCAAATATTTCACCAACTGTACTCGCAGTGAGTAAAGCCCTTGTTGATCAGAGTATGTAAATAGCTCTTCTTTGTAATGATCAATTGCTTGATTCATACAATGTTGAAATTCAACATAAGGCATAACATTTTTATCTGGACCGGCAGACAAAAAATCAATCACCTCATTTTCTTCCTTCGCTTTTTGATATTCATTCACAACATAGTAGCCGCTTTTAGGAACAGAATAAATTAAATGCTCTTTTTCAAGTTCTGTATATGCTTTAATTACCGTATTTTTGCTACATGAAAAATACTCAGATAATTGACGAACAGAAGGAAGTTTACTGCCTGCATTTAGCGAACCATCTTCTAGGCGAAGCTTAATGTCTTCCATTATCATTATATATTTTGAGTTCATATATTAATCCCCCTCCAACTGTACCAGGACAGATAGGTAAAAAAACGGTTTATTTTTATTGAATGTACTCATAGTATGTTAATTATATCAGAACTGTTTTTAAGATAAGTGAAAAATGGTACAGATGTGGTACAAAGTATAAAGATTGGGGTTGGAAAAGATGCTGGGGGAAACAAGAGAAAAATTAGGATTATTTTTGGGATTGGTGGGTGTCATTTGTTTTAGCTTAACGCTCCCCGCTACAAGTATTGCTGTAGAGTATTTTGGGACTACGGTCGTCGGTTTAGGAAGAACGGTTGTTGCTGCTATTTTAGTAGCGGTGGTATTGATCGTTCGAAAGGAAAAACTGCCTTCTCCAAGTCAATTCAAAAGTCTACTTATTGTTGCAGTTGGTGCAGTTTTAGGATTTCCTCTCCTCACTTCTTGGGCAATGGAATCCTTGCCTGTTTCTCATGGAGCTGTGGAAGTAGCCCTGTTACCGTTAGCAACAGCTGGATTTGCCATATTTAGGGCAGGTGAAATCCCATCCCTCAAGTTCTGGATTTCAAGTATCATCGGCTCTTTAGCTGTCATTATGTATGCACTTCATCTTGGATTCGGCCAATTGCAATTAGCCGATTTAGCTTTACTGGCAGCAGTGATCATACTGGGACTTAGTTACGCAGAAGGGGGGAAATTAGCGAAAGAATTAGGCAGCTGGCAAGTGATTGCTTGGGCCATTATGATCGGTGCTCCATTTTTCATTATTCCAGTTGGACTAAACCTTTCAACTGAAATGCTCCATGCCCCTATCCAAGCTTGGGTTAGCTTAATTTATCTCGCAGTGGTTAGTCAATTTCTAGCATATGTTGCTTGGTATAGCGGAATGGCTATGGGCGGAATAGCAAGGGTTAGTCAGATTCAATACTTACAACCATTTTTGATGATTGTATTTGCAACAGTATTTCTAGATGAATCCATCACATTTTTCACCATTGTAATAGCAGTAATTGTTGTCTTTTCTGTCATATTAGGCAAAAATGCTCCTGTAACAAAAAAAGTAGCTGTATCAGGGAAAAGCTAACTGCATTTAGAACAACCGAATTCCAATAGATGAAAGAGACCGACAGTCATGAATATGGATTCAAAATAAAAATCAACAAAATCGTAGGGAAACTAAGTTATGTCAAAATCATCCATTGTAAGGACAAAAGTTAATCATTGATCAACTGAACGAATTTCGAATACGGATGAGCAACAGATTTCATTATTAATGAAATCAAATCTAAAGAAATAATAGAATGTTACTGCCTAACGGGAGTGTTGATCAAGGATTAACGCTCTTTCTTTTTCAAATTAGGCTTAAATTTCGTATTGTAAAATCCTTATATGTAAAAGCTTTCATATTCATTAGATCTTCCAGATTCCACGACTTAGTTTCAATGGCTTCTTAACCGGTTTCTTACCTTATCACGGTTCATCTTTCACACCGCCATAAAAAAGCACCCAAACCAATGGATGCCTTCTCCTTTTATTCATTAATTTTGAATTCTTTCAATAGATCATTCCTATACGAAATTGCATCTCGTTCAAAAACTTTTTTAAACCTGTTTTCGTACTCTTCACGGGTTATTAGACCTTTTTCTTCCAGTAATTCCACTATAGTTCTAACCCTTACTCTACTCGACACTAATTCGTTTGTCATATTGGACAATAAAATACTGATTTTCTCATCATCATTCATTTTCTCATCCCCTTTGTTTAACTAATTTGACAAAAGGGACCAATTCCCTGCAAAAATTCCATTCACAATTTAATCGATCTTTTTGAATAGATTTCACTTATAAAAGCCAGATTATTAAAATATATGAGTGATACAAATGAGGGTCCTACATGAATCAAGCTGGTGTTAATGAAAAATATAAGGTATCACCATTTTATGTGTTTTTTTTAGTGCATTCCATGCAAACTGGATTAGGCGTATTGAGTTTTCAAAGAGATTTGGCTAAAGCGACAGGAACCGATGGCTGGTTATCCATACTCCTAGCTGGATTGATTGTTCATATATTAATTTGGCTAATCTATAAGATATTTAGTTTTGTTCCTGGCGATATAATCTCCTCTAATAATCATGCATTCGGTAAATGGATTGGTAATTTCTTCAGTCTTTTATTTATTCTTTACTTCTTTGTCCTTGGAATGACGATCATAATCGGTTATATAAATGTCATTCATGTTTGGATGTTTGAAGAGGTACCTTCTTGGGCATTTGCTTTGGTTTTCCTTATCTTGATTTATTATATAAATACAGGGGGATTCCGAACCATTACGGGTATTGCCTTCTTAACTGTAATCGTTTCATACTGGCTTTTATTTGTACCTTTTTATGGTTTTAAATACTCTGATTTCACCGGTTTTCTTCCTATTTTCCATCATAATTTATTCGAAATAATGGAAGGAACCAAAAGTTTTTCATTATCCATGCTTGGATTTGAAATGATACTGATGTATTATCCGTTCATCAAAAATGCTGAAAGATCGCAAAAGTATGCTCACGGAGGAGTTGTGCTCACTACGTTATTGAGCTTATTACTTTATTTTGTGTCGATAGTCTTTTATTCACAGAAACATTTGACCCTTACTCTATACCCAACACTAACATTGACCAGTATTATTGAGTTGCCCTTTATTCAACGGTTCGAATACATAACTGTTTCTTGGTGGACCATCATTATCATACCCAATATGGTCATTCCTTTGTGGGCTGCCAGCAGGGGTGTCAAGCGCTTATTCAATGTCCAGCAAAAGTATCCCTTATGGGGAATGTCCATAATCATACTACTTGTGAATATACTTTTTTATGATATCGATTCCTTATATATATTAAATAAAATAATCAATCCCTACTTCGTATGCTTCATTGTTATATATTTGCCTCTTCTTTTTGTTTTCATAAGCATTAAAAAATCGCGGAACCGGTTATGAAAAAGTTTGAAATCCCTAGTGATACTGTATTCTGCTGTTCTTATAACGAGCCCACTATCACGAATTGTCCCCATCAGATAAATATCAATTCCTTCACCAAATAAGTTCGGGCTAGGAAAACAAAAGGAAGACCACTTATTATGGTCTTCCCAGACTGTAGACAAACTCGATGACAATCGAGTTTGTCTATTTTTATGGCTTGTACAATTTGAACGTTGATTGGAACGCAGGGGCACTCGCTTTCCGCGGGCAATTCGGGGAGCCTCCTCGGCATTCGCCTGCGGGGTCTCATGCACCGTACTCAGCAAGTATCTGTATCTATCTTCAAGGTATTTTCTTGTTTCAGCATCTTGATTAATAAGCATCGCATGCCAAAAACGTATTCAAATTGGAAATAATCCTGGTGTGTGTCTTGACCCCACTCATCATGTTTAGGAAACCTTTTCCAATCTTATCAGCTATTTCATTTAAATTCCTTCTTTTATTCAAAAACCAAGTAATACCAAAATAAATTTAGTGCATTATATATCCGACTGGCACCACTATTGCCGTTAAAGAATTCAACACGGTTAAACATTTAGAAATATCCAATAAATTTGATTCCAAAGGATTAATGCCTTTTATGAATAAGCTTTCATAAATCAACCAAAATATCAGCACCTAACCGGGGATTCCCCAACGTATAAAGTATTTTGTATCAAACCTCATTATTTTTCATGCTCCTTCCAACCTTAAATTTATTCAACAACTGGAACGATTTTACCTGCATTAAAAAAGGACTCCGCATAATTGGCAAGGTCCTTTTAATCATCTTCAATTAGTTGAACCATTCATAATCATATTTTTGCTCTATTAGGGGTCCATGACCCCTAATAGAGGAATATGTTAATAATTGTAGAAATTATAAAGAGGGTTTGATTTTAAAAAGGAGGATAAAAAGTTGAAAGTAATGGTAGCCTTTTTTAATCGTGTTATGCAGAGATATTTACCCGATCCATTTATATTTGTTATTATTTTAACTTTTGTTGTGTTTGGGCTGGGACTTATTTTCACCGATAGCGGGCCTTATCAGATGGCTCAGCATTGGGGAAATGGATTTTGGGGATTGCTTCTTTTTGCTATGCAGATGGTTCTTGTTTTAGTAACTGGACATGTATTAGCTAGTAGCAGAATTTTTAAAAAGGGATTAGGTGCTCTTGCATCTATGGCTAAATCTCCAGGTCAGGCAATTATTATTGTAAGTGTCGTTTCTCTCGTAGCAAGCTGGATAAACTGGGGATTCGGACTTGTAATTGGGGCTTTGTTCGCTAAAGAATTAGCAAAAAAAGTAAAAAATGTTGATTATCGCCTTTTAATTGCGAGTGCTTATTCTGGATTTCTCATCTGGCATGGTGGAATATCTGGATCAACTCCATTGACTATTGCTACTCCAGGCCACTTTTCCGAAGATTTAATTGGAATTATCCCAACAAGTGAAACGATATTTTCTAGTTTTAATCTTTTTATTGTTATAGCGTTAATCATAATCGTTCCATTAGTTAATCGATTCATGATGCCTTCAAAGGAACAAACAGTGACTGTAGATCTTGCTCTTCTAGAGGATGATGTCCAGGCAGCTACTATTGAAAAAGAGGATTTGACTCCTGCTGAGAGGCTTGAGAATAGCTGGATTATCTCCCTATCAATTGGGATATTAGGGATTGTTTTTCTTTTCTATTATTTTGTACATAACGGTTTTAAACTAAATCTTGATATTGTTAATTTCTTATTCTTATTTTTAGGAATTCTCTTTCATGGTACCCCAAAACACTTTTTAGAGGCTGTTGTTAATGCAGTAAAAGGAGCGAGTGGGATCATCATCCAATTCCCTTTTTATGCGGGGATCATGGGTATGATGACAGCATCAGGTTTAGCTACTGTTATATCTAATGGTTTCGTTTCAATATCTAATGAATTTACATTCCCGTTATTTACGTTTTTAAGTGCAGGTTTGGTCAATATTTTCATACCTTCTGGTGGAGGTCAATGGGCGGTTCAAGCCCCTGTCATGCTGGATGCAGCGATAGCACTTGATGTATCCATTCCAAAAACGGCTATGGCGGTTGCCTGGGGAGATGCATGGACTAATCTAATCCAACCATTCTGGGCACTCCCTGCTCTTGCTATTGCTGGTCTAAAGGCAAAAGATATTATGGGTTACTGTGTATTGACTCTTTTTGTAAGTGGTATTGTTATTTCACTAGGACTCTTGTTTTTCTAATAAGGATTTGTAGAATAGACAGTATTTCGGATGATAATGAATGAAAAATAAAGGATCTATTCAACTAGTTAAATTTGAATAGCTCTTTTATTTTTTGTAGTGTTGGCAGGAAAATGTGGATTTACAACGTTAAGACACGAATAAAACTTTTTAATTCCTCAATTTATAATGTGAACTTTTTCTATACAGGGATGCACCCACAAGTTAAAATTTTATGCACCCCCAAAACAAAACCTGCACTTATTGTAATCTTCCCTATTTATTAAGCTGAGGGCGCGTGCTCACAGCGCAGTAGCTCCTGCAATTGCATTTATACATATAGTCTGACAATCAGTTATACTACTTACTTGTTCAAAATATAACTGAACAACCTGTTTTCAAAAAAGCTACTCAGTTGGGTTGTTCAACGCTTATTTTTTCTTACCCACACGTAGGGAGAAAACCCCCGAAAATTTGATATCAGGGGTTTTCTTCATTTTATATTTAGTATTTTTCTTCAAATACTTAGTTTTATTTAATTAGCTGCAATTGTAATACAATTTTTTTCACTGCAAAAATCTAAATTAGTCTCTCTAAACTCTTTTGGACTTTCAACGTAGGAATAGTGGATACTATCTAACACACTAACACACGAGCTTTTCAGATTTAGTCATGTGTTCATTAGTAGACTCTTATTTCCAAATAGAATTATCAACTGTGTTATATCGTTAGATTTTTTAGCATTTCAATATATGCCTTCAATTCTGAATCCGTCAATCCTGAAATACGTTCGAAAAAAATAGATTCTTTTTCTTTTAAAGCTTTTATTGTTTTGTCATGACCAAGCTCGGTTAAAGATAACATTACCCCTCGACGATCTTTAGGGTGGGGTTCACTCTTTACATATCCCAGACCTTTTAATTGCCCTATAAGTCTACTGATAGAGCTACGGTCCATTGCTGTTGATTCAGCTAAAGTCGATGCGTTAGTAGGACCATGTGAAAATAACCAGCGAACAATCAAAAAGGCTGCTGGCTGCAAAGTTGTATCAAATGTAGCTGCAGTTCTGACATTAAGTGCATGTGCCTCACTAATCAACGAATTGAGCTGTTCACCAAGAGCTAACTCCAGTTCTTCTCTCAAATCAGAATTATTAATATCCATAGTTCTCCCTTCTCAACGCAACTAAATGTATTTGACATATATCAAATACTTGAATATGATTGATATATGTCAAATATATTTAATTGTTAATACTATGTCAAGTTTATAGAAGGAGAATGTATAATGCCCGAGTATCCAATAATTGTAATGACTGGTGCTACCAGTGGTATTGGTCAGATTGCTGCAATTGAAATCGCAAAACGTGGTGCACATTTAGTGCTGACTGCTCGTAACAAAGAACGGGCTAAAGCAACTGAGAAATTAATTAGAGAAGCTTCACCAAATACGGAGGTTGATTTCTATTTTGGTGATTTATCGTTAATGCATGATGTTCGCCGTATAGGACTTGAGATAAAACAAAACTATTCAAAAATTGATGTACTCATCCACAATGCTGGGCTTCATGGGTTCGAGCAACGTGTTACCTCTGAAGGATTTGCCGAGATGATTGCGGTAAACTATCTAACGCCTTGGCTACTAACAAATCTGCTAAAGGACTCTTTGGTAAAAGCAAAAAATGCAAAAATTATTAATGTCGCTTCGGAAGCCTCACGAAATCATGGGGAACTAAAATTACCATATGATTTGACGGACACATCTCCATTTACATTGAGGGGTTCATCTAAAATTTATGGAAAAACAAAGCTTCTAAATATCATGTTTACTGGTGAGTTAGTGCGTCAGTTTTCAGGAACTTTGGTAAATGCCAACGCTCTAAATCCTGGTTTCAATAATACTGGCCTGGGAAGAGAACTTCGTATATCTTCTGTATTGGGAAAAGTCTTAGAATTCCTTAATATCGGAAATCCAAAAAGAGGGGCTGACATCATTGTTCGTTTAGCACTTGATTCCGAATATGAGAGAGTGACAGGAGGATACTTTAATGTTGGAACTGGAGATAAAATTGATCCGATATATCCAGGAAAAGATGTTTCTATGCAGCAAAGTTTGTGGAATGATACCAAAGAATTATTGTTAGAGTATATAAATTGATTTTCTATTCTTCAATGAAGTTACATTTTCCTAAACGAAAATGTATATGGGAATTGATTAATGCAATTCCAATTTAGACAAATAGTCTTTTATTATACAACTAGTGCTGAAACTTTAGTAAATTCAAGTTCAATTTCACTTCCCGTATTTCTCATTTCCAAACTTTTATTACGTTTGTTATTGAACTAACCTCCCTCAATAAACTAAACACACTCTCACGATCGCTCTAGAATTCTTAGGATTTCATAGTCATATCATTAACAGTTATTTATGTAAGCTAGGCATCACTCCTCCAGGGTAGGGATTTATCGAAAAAAGTGTATGCTAAACTAACCAATTATAGGAAAAAATCAGTTTAAGCAATGTTATGATCGCACATGTTTCATGGAGGTCAACCCCTCCCATGTCTCACAGAACCGATGCTCCTACATTCCTTCGTTCAACCTTTTAATAAGGGGTTGCCGCAGCACCCCCTTATTCACTCCTGAAGCACCATTTGCTACTAGACTGAGCATGGCTGCCTGTAAAGGTTTGAATCCCAATGAAACTAATAGAACGGCACAGATTGCAATCGGTAGATTGAATATCTTTAAGTGTTTTAACAGAGTGTGCAAACTTTTCTTTTTCGCTCTCATTTAGTGAAAGCTCCACATTATTTTTTGCACCTGTACGATTAATTACAGTTGGAGTATCAACATGAACATTTCTTTGACCATATTGGCCTTCTAACAACGATCCAACTAGTAAGGATCTGGAATAAAAATGCCGATACACCTATGCTAATGATTAGTGTAAAAAGGGCTGTGATAATGCCCTTCATTTTAAATACAGTCAGACCCAATAGAAAGGAATATGACAGGAAAGGCCGCAACCAAGGCTGATAAGTACGTGTTATTCAATAGATTATAATCTTGAATCCACATGATGCTTCCTTTTTTCTATTTAATGTTATAATTTTAATTCTTCAAAATGAGGTGCCAAAATGTCTTTTAAGACATAAGCACTGTGTTGGAAATTCTGTTGTTCTTCTTCATTAAGTTCTAATTCGACAATTTCTCGGATTCCACTACGATTAATGATTGCTGGAACACCCATGTACACATGCTTTTCACCATACTGGCCATCCAGATGAGCAGATACAGTTAACACGCTATTTTCATTGTGGAGAATGGCTTTTGTAATTCGCACAAGTCCCATAGCGATGCCATAGTAGGTAGCACCTTTTCCTTCAATGATTTTGTAGGCTGCATCACGTACATTAATAAAAATCTCATCTAAGTCTTCTTTTTTATAGTGTTCTTGGCGTTCAATCATTTTCAAAACGGGAATACCACCCACGTCTGCAGAACTATAAACAGGTAGCTCGCTGTCACCGTGTTCTCCGATGATATATGCATGCACATTTTTCGGTGCGACTTTAAAGTAATCACCTAGTAGGAAACGGAAACGAGCTGTATCAAGAATGGTACCAGATCCAATGACTCGTTCTTTAGGTAACCCACTATAATGCCATGTTGCGTATGTTAAGATGTCAACCGGATTGGTTGCAACAAGAAAGATGCCATCAAATCCACTAGCCATGACATTCTCGACTATTGTTTTAAAAATCTTCAGATTTTTATCCACAAGGTCAAGGCGTGTTTCTCCTGGTTTTTGGTTCGCTCCTGCACAAATTACAACTAAATCTACATCTGCACAATCTTCATACTCTCCAAAGCGAATATTTGTTGGATCTGGAGCGAAAACTTTCCCATGATTTAAATCCATCACATCACCAATTGCTTTTTCTTTATTTAAATCAATCATAATCAACTCATCTACAATTCCTTGGTTCATAAGAGCAAAGGCGTAGCTTGAGCCTACAAACCCTGTTCCAATTAATGCGACACGGCTTACTTTTTCTTTTGTCATAGGTTTTTCATCCTTTCATCTCATTAAGTTTTCAAAAGGACAATATTGTTTGTGAAACATTTCACAAATTAATGATACATCACTTTTTTTCAATTTACAATCCATTTTCAAAAAAAATTTGTTTTTAAAAAGGCTACTAAACTGCATAAATTTTTCTGTAAAGCTACTCAGTTTCTATCTTTAACGCTCTCCCTTTATCCTCTAACTTTTTGCATCAATTATCTGTTTAATAATTTCTATGCTTTTAAAATCCTTTGGACGAAGTGTTCTTCCTGTTCCTTGTTCGTAAACTCTTTTTTCCTCAAGTAATTGGTATGGGTTTAGAACATTTATTGAAACACCTCTTAAATTATAAAGTTCCATTGGCAAGGCATCTTTCCTCCATACCCAATCTGGAAAACCGTTAGCGACTATATCGCCATTATCAGAATACCGAACAAATACAAAACTCACATCGACATTGTTTTTGAGGAAATCGGTTTGAAACTCTCCTACAGGCTTTATTTGAAAACCAGCATTAACAAGAGCCTGTTCCAAGTGCTCACGATAATGTAACCAAGTAACTAAATCAATATCAGTATGTGAACGAGTAATCTTTCCAAGAAGAAAATCTATCGCCCATCCGCCTCGTAGCCACAGGTTAAAATTAAGTGATAAGCAAATTTCATTTATTTCAAGAAGTATATTTAATTGTGATTTGCCTGTATCATTTTCTCCGGTAACATTCTTACAATCCATCCTCATACACACCCTTTATGTACTAAGATTTTAAGCATTACCTTATTCTGCATAAGGATTGCAAAATCCTTCTTCAAAAAACCTGCCCCGTTAGTTGCATATAGAAAGAGCTGCCTTAAAGACAGCTCTGATCTTCAGTTAACGCACCCGTTGTTCAATAGCGTTATTGTAGAGTTGATACAAACTTGACGTAAAATGTGTAATTCAAGGAAGTATTAATGAGAAGGCTTTTTCTCCAAAATACTTTTAAAACTTTTTCTGTAACAAAGCAACAAATAACTATACATGATTACAATTATTACTGCTAAAACAAGTAACGAATGATCAAGGATCAAATGAAGTAAGAAAATGTTGGCTACAATTGGACCCAATATTGCAAGTGCTAATGGGACAAATCGATTACTTAAAAGTAAAACTCCACAAACAATCTCTAAAAACTTTTCAAATATTAATAGATATTCAAATTTGAATAATGCCATCGCTTCGGGGCTAGTAGCAATAAATGGTTCAAAGTCAAAAATGACAAAATAACCGTTTAGACCTGCAATAAGGAAGATAAAACCTAAAAATATTCTGGAGAGATGTAAAAGGACTTTATTCAACCTGCACACCACCAATTTGATTTTAGTTTTAATTCTAATTTTATTATAGTTGGTTACTGCTCAGTACGATAAAACTTTGTACTAATGCAACTAACCCTCCCTATAGTTGCATAAAAAAAAGCTGTCTTAAAGACAGCTATACATTTATGAATATTTTCATTTTTGGTATTATCAATCCATGCACATCCTACTGAACCTCATTACACAACCGACCGATATTCTCGACTTCAACAACGACTTCATCCCCCGACTTGATCGGGCAGCTGCCAGATGGTGAACCCGTGGCCAAAATATCACCGGGCTCCAGTGTCATTACCTGTGAAAGCCAGCTGATTAAAAATGGAATGCTTAGAGACATTTCATTGGTATTTCCGTCTTGGACAACGCGGCCGTTTAAAGTGGTCACAATCCTTAAGTTTGTAGGATCCACCCCGGTAACGATGTATGGCCCCAAAGGTCCGAATGTATCAAATCCTTTGCCCCGCGTAAACTGTGGATCTTTTTTTGTAAGATCTCTTGCTGTCACGTCATTAAATATCGTGCAGCCGAATACATAATCAAGCGCATCTTCTTCTTTAATGTTTTTTCCGCGCTTT